>CAMFRJ010000257.1 GCA_945981915.1 uncultured Erysipelotrichaceae bacterium | reverse complement strand
CTTTGATATTTGTTTTTTATATATTATAATACATATATGTGGAGGTGTCTAAAGTGAAATATGCTTTTGTTACACGTGATGATGAAACATCCAAAAAAACTGCATTAAAAATTCAACAGAGTTTAGAAAAATATTTTGTATATGATGAAATTGATCCTGAGATTGTCATTTCAATTGGTGGTGATGGAACAATCTTAAATGCAGTGCATCAATATATGGACAAAGATTGTGCTTTTATTGGTTTACATACTGGAACATTAGGTTTTTTTACGGATTATCAACTGAGTGAATTAGATGATTTTATCCAAGATGTGATTCATAATGAATATAAGTTATTTGATAGAAATTTATTAGAAGTGAAGATTAATCAAAAAGAAGGATTTGAGACATTATATGCCTTAAATGAATTAAGATTAGATCAAGGGTTAAGAACACAAACTATTTCTGTCTATATCAACAATGTTTTATTTGAAATATTTAGAGGTAATGGCTTGTGTATTTCAACGCCATCTGGATCAACAGGTTATAATAAATCATTAGGAGGCGCAATTATTTATCCTGGAATTCCTTTGATGCAATTAACAGAGGTTGCTGGCATTCACCACAATGCCTATCGTTCTTTAGGATCAAGTCTGATTCTTGATGAAAGTCAAACAATTCGACTTGTCAGTGAACAGTTCCAACATGCTTCGATGGGGTTGGATCATTTGCATTATCAATTTGATGATGTCGAAAGTATCGAAGTGCGTATCAGTCAAAAGACAGTCAAATTTGTTGAATATAAACAGATGTCATTTATCCAAAGAGTAAGAAGAGCATTTATTAATTCATGAAATATGTTATTGATACACCTCAAACTATCAAAGATTTTTTAACAGAAACACCGCTTTCAAAAGCGATGATTAAGAGAATAAAAAAAGATGGGGATTTTTTGGTCAATGGACATCATCAGACTGTCAGATATCAATTAAAAAAAGGAGATCTGTTTCAAATCAAACTTCCTCAAGAAACAACAACAATCAAACCACAAAAGATCCCATTAACGATTATTTATGAAGATGATCATTATCTCATCATTGATAAACAGCCAGGAATGCCCTGTATTCCAACGAAAAGATATCCAGTCAATACATTGGCTAATGCTTTGATTGATTACTTTCAACAAAATCATATTCAAGCAACTGTACATCTTGTTAACAGGTTAGATAAAGAAACATCTGGGTATATGTTGGTGGCAAAAGATAGTTTATCTCATGCATTATTATCAACAGATATCAAACAGGTGAAAAGAGTGTATCATTGTTTGGTGGATGGTTTTTTACAAGGGGAAGGAACAATTCAGAAACCTATTTTACGAAAAGAAAACAGTGTTGAAAGATATATTGATGATCGTGGCAAGATATCTATCACACATTATCGTGTCTTAAAACATTTCTCACATCAGACATTAGTAGAATGTCGTTTAGAAACAGGAAGAACACATCAAATTAGAGTTCATATGGCATCTCTTGGACATCCCTTATCAGGAGATGTTTTATATGGTTCTCACTCAAAACAGGATATTTATTTAGAAAGTGTTGAAATACAATTTCTTCATCCTTATACCAAAAAACAGATATCATTTCAAAAAAACTTTTGATAAAAAAAGAAAATTATCGAGGATAGTTTTCATCAGGAAATAATCAAATACCATGTTTTTTCTAATGAAAATAAGATAGAAATATGTTATGATGTGAAAGATAATGGAATGAGGAAGATAAAAATGAAGAAAGAAACAATGGGAAAATTGATGTTACTAGGTTCTGCATTGATTTGGGGAAGTTCATTTGTGATTATGAAAAATGCAGTTGACTTTATTACACCACATGTTCTTTTAAGTATCCGTTTTATTTTAGGAACAATTTTTATGTCTATCCTATTTTTTAATAAAGTCAAATATATCAAAAAAGAAGATTTGAAAGGTGGTTTTTTTGCTGGATTAGCTCTTTTTTGTGCTTTTACAATACAAACTTACGGACTACAATTAACGACACCTGGTAAAAATGCATTTTTAACAGCTGTTTACTGTACAATTGTTCCTTTTTTAAGTTGGATATGGTTAAAGAAAAGACCAGATAAATTCCAGTGGCTGGCTGCTATCTTATGTTTTATAGGTGTTGGTTTAGTGTCTTTAGATAGTTCACTTCGTATGAATTTGGGAGATCTTTATACTTTAATTGGTGGATTTTTGTATGCTATGCATATATTGATTTGTGAAAAGGCTATGCAAAAAACATCACCTATTATTGTGACAACTTTACAATTTGCTTTTGCTGCTGTTTTTTCAATCATCTCTGCATTATTGTTTGAAGATATTTCGATTGTGACGCAAATTCGAGGAGATATCATTTTGCAAATTCTCTATTTGGCTTTTTTTGCAACAACAATATGTTATTTATTTCAAAATTCTGGACAAAAATTAGTTAATGAAAATACAGCTGCACTATTATTAAGTTTAGAAT
>CAMFRJ010000256.1 GCA_945981915.1 uncultured Erysipelotrichaceae bacterium | reverse complement strand
TATTTCAGCATAATTCATATTTCATCCCTCTTTGTTAAAGTATAACATATATTCTTATTTTTATATATTTTCTTAATAAAAGTCGTTTTCATTTTTCAATCTTTACATCTCTTGCCCTTGTAATAAGCAAAATGATCCACAAGATAAGAAAAAAGGAACGTTGCTTTCGTTCCTTTGTCCTCTATCATTTTTATAGGTGCAATACACGCTCTTTGATTTCTTGTGTTCTTCCTTGATTCCAGAATTGTGTACCAATATATCCACAAGTACGTCTTGCAACTGACATCATATCTTGATCCTTATTTCCACAATTTGGACATACCCAAATTAATTTTCCACTTTCATCTTTTTGAATTTGAATTTCTCCATCATAACCACAAGCCATACAATAGTCACTCTTTGTATTTAATTCTGCATACATAATATTATCATAAATATGTCTAATAACCGCCAAAACAGCATCAATATTATTTTGCATATCAGGAACTTCTACATATGAAATAGCGCCACCTGGTGATAATTTTTGGAATTGTGCTTCAAATGTCAATTTATCAAAAGCATTAATGTTTTCAGTAACATGGATATGATAACTATTTGTAATATAGTTTCTATCTGTAACACCTTCAATTTTTCCAAATCTCTTTTGTAAACATTTCGCAAACTTATATGTTGTTGATTCAATTGGTGTTCCATATAATGAAAAATCAATATTTGTTTCAGCTTTCCATTTTGCGCATGCATCATTTAAATGTTGCATGACTTCAATAGCAAAAGGAGTCGCTGCTGCATCAGTATGTGATTTTCCTGTCATATATTTAACACATTCATATAATCCAGCATATCCAAGTGAAATTGTTGAATATCCACCAAATAATAATTTATCAATTTTTTCACCTTTATCTAATCTGGCAAGAGCCCCATGTTGCCATAAAATTGGAGCAACATCACTAGGAGTTCCTAATAAACGATTATGTCTGCACATTAACGCTCTATAACATAAATCTAATCTTTCATCAAAAATTTCCCAGAATTTATTCATATCTCTCTTAGATGAACAAGCGATATCTACCAAGTTGATAGTGACAACACCTTGATTGAATCTACCATAATATTTTGGTTTTCCTTCAACATAATTCTTAGCTTTAGCAACATTACCTAAAGACATTGTTCTATCTGGTGTCAAAAATGATCTACATCCCATAGAAGGATAACAATCTCCTTCACCATTAGCGTTAATCTTTAATTGTTTCATAACTTTTTCTGAAATATAATCAGGAACTAGACGTTTAGCTGAGCATCTTGCTGCTAATTCTGTTAAATAATAATATGGTGTTCCTGGTTCAATATTATTTTCTTGTAAAGCATAAATCAATTTAGGGAAAGCTGGTGTAATATATACACCTTTTTCATTTTTAACACCTTTCATTCTTTGTTTAAGTGTTTCTTCAATGATCATTGCCAAGTCTTCTCTTAATCTACCTTCAGGTACTTCATTTAAATACATGAAAACAGTAATGAAAGGAGCTTGTCCATTAGTTGTCATTAATGTGACAACTTGATATTGAATTGTCTGAACACCTTTTGTAATTTCTTTCTTTAATCTTTCTTCAGCTAAAGCATTAATTTTATCTTGATCAAGATCATAGCCAATAGCTTCAAACTCTTCTTTGACTTCTTTTCTAAATTTTTGTCGACTTACATCAACAAAAGGGGCTAAATGTGATAAAGTGATACTTTGTCCTCCGTATTGTGAACTTGCAACTTGCGCAATGATCTGTGTTGCCACATTACAAGCTGTTGAAAAACTCTTAGGTTTTTCAATTAAAGTTTCACTAATAACTGTTCCATTTTGTAACATATCTTCCAAATTAACCAAGTCACAATTATGCATATGTTGAGAGAAATAGTCAGCATCATGAAAATGAATCAAACCTTCATCATGGGCTTTCACAATATCTTCAGGCAATAAAATTCTTCTTGTAAGATCTTTACTCACTTCCCCTGCCATATAATCTCTTTGCACACTATTAACAGTTGGGTTCTTATTAGAATTTTCTTGTTTCACTTCTTCGTTTGCACATTCGATCAAACTTAAAATTTGATCATCTGTTGTATTAGATTGACGAGCTAAAGCTCTTGAATAACGATAAGTGATATATTTTCTTGCAATAGTAAAAGCATTTAATTTCATTAACTCATCTTCTACTAAATTTTGAATTTCTTCAACGCTTAAGGCTCTTTTCATCTTTTGACATTTATATTTAATATTATTCGTAATATTATCTATTTCTTCATCTGATAATCTTTCAGTTTCAACAACTTCATTATTCGCTGCAATGATTGCATTTGATATCTTAGTTGCATCAAACTCCATTTCTACACCATTTCTTTTAATTATTTTCATTTCCATTACCCCTTCTCTATCATTTTCGTTTTATTGGAATACACCTAATATATTGTATTATTATTATATATAATCAAAAAAAAAGAAGACACTTATATGCTCTAT
>CAMFRJ010000255.1 GCA_945981915.1 uncultured Erysipelotrichaceae bacterium | reverse complement strand
GTTGGTTGAAGACCAATTGTTACAAGGTATCGATGTTGATGATCACCTAGATGATAAGTCACAAAATATGCATCAAGGTGTTGATACAGGCGATGGTTATCATCCAATGTATTGGGTAGTTTTAAACTTGATAAGTATATTGGGATTTGTTTTATTTAAACAACAAAAAAAGACAATCAAATAAATGCTGAATTTTATTTCCCTTCTTCATATTTTTATAGAAGGGAAATTCTTTTTGTTGTATAATTAATCATATAATATGATTTAAGGAGAGAGAATATGGGACTAATTAAAGCAATCACAACAGCGACATCTACGACTTTAGCTGATCAATGGAAAGAATATTTCTATTGTGATTCTTTAGATGCTGATGTCCTTGTGGTAAAAGGAAAAAAGAGAATTTCAGGAAGAAGTTCTAATACAAAAGGTAGTGATAATATCATTACTAATGGCTCTGGTATAGCCGTTAATGAAGGACAATGTATGTTGATTGTTGACCAGGGGAAAGTTGTGGAAGTCTGTGCCGAACCTGGTGAATTTACTTATGATTCATCAACTGAACCAAGCATTTTTTATGGAAGTTTAGGTGAATCAATTGTTAATACTTTTAAAAATATTGGAAGACGTTTTACTTTTGGTGGCGATACAGCCAAAGATCAAAGAGTTTATTATGTTAATATCAAGGAAATCATGGATAATAAATTTGGTACTGCCAATCCAATTCCATTTAGAGTTGTTGATAGAAATATTAATTTAGATATTGATGTATCTATTAGATGTAATGGTGTGTATTCTTATAAAATTGTTGATCCATTATTATTCTATACAAATGTATGTGCAAATGTTTCTCATGAATTTACAAGAGATCAAATCGATCATCAATTAAAAACAGAATTTATTAGTGCCTTACAACCTTGTTTTGCAAAAATTTCACAGTTGGAAGTCAGACCAAATATGATTCCTGGCCATGTTGAAGAATTAACACAATTTATGAATGAAACTTTAACAGAAAAATGGTCTCAAATCAGAGGGTTGGCTATTGTTTCTATTGCGATGAATCCAATTACACTTCCAGAAGAAGATGCTGCTTTAATCAAAGAAGCACAACATACAGCTATTATGAGAGATCCATCAATGGCTGCTGCAACTTTAGTAGGAGCACAAGCAGAAGCTATGAAAACAGCTGCTGGTAATGAAGGTGGAGCCATGATGGGATTTATGGGATTGAACATGGCTAATCAAGCTGGTGGTGTCAATACACAGAGTTTATTTAATATGGCTAACCAACAAAAAGAAGCACAAACTGTTTCACCAAATTCTTGGACATGTACTTGTGGAACAGTGAATACAGGTAAGTTCTGTGTAGAATGTGGTAAACCAAATCCTAAATCACCATGGGTTTGTAGTTGTGGTCAGGAAAATACAGGAAAATTCTGTAGTCAATGTGGAAAAGAAAGACCACAAAAGAAAGTTGTTTATCAATGCAATAAATGTGGCTGGGTTCCTGATGATCCAGAAAATCCACCTCGTTTTTGTCCAGAATGTGGTGATCCATTTAATGATAATGATAAACAATAAGGTGAATGCATATGTCTGAGTTAATCGCATATCAATGCCCTTGTTGTGGTGGGAAAATAGAATTTAACAGTTCACTACAAAAAATGAAATGCCCATATTGTGATAGTGAATTTGAATTAGAAACACTAAAACAATATGATGAATGTTTAAAAGAAGTCAAAGAAGATCAATTTGATTGGAATAGTGAGAACCTAGAAAACTATAGTGAAGAAGAAACACAGGATATGAATATTTATGTTTGTGAATCCTGTGGAGGGCAGATCATCGCTGATCAAGTTGCAGCTGCAACAAGTTGTCCGTTTTGTGGCAGTCCAGTCATTATCAAAGATCGCTTAGCAGGTGATCTCAAGCCAGATTATATCATCCCATTTAAGGTTGATAAAAAACAGGCAAAAGAAGCAATGAAGAGTTATACCAAAGGAAAGTTGTTGGTTCCAAAAACATTTAAAGATGAAAATCATATTGATGATATCAAAGGTATCTATGTTCCTTTTTGGCTTTTTGATTCTCAAGTTGATGCTTCCATAAGATATCATGCAACACGTAACAGATTTTGGAGTGATAGTCATTATGATTATACAGAAACAACACATTTTTCTATATTTAGAGAAGGAACGATGGATTTTCAAAGAGTTCCCGTTGATGGTTCTGTATTGATGGATGATCAGATGATGGAATCGATAGAGCCGTTTCGTTTTCAAGATGCAGTCGATTTTCAAACAGCTTATTTATCTGGTTTTTTAGCCAATAAATATGATGTATCTGTTGAAGACAGTATTCAAAGAGCGAATGAAAGAATCAAACAAAGTGCTCAACAAACGATTGGAACGACCGTGAAAGGATATAGTACTGTTATTCCTGAATCGGTTTCGGTTCAATTGATCAATGGTGTCCATCATTATGCTTTATACCCTGTCTGGTTATTGAATACAACTT
>CAMFRJ010000254.1 GCA_945981915.1 uncultured Erysipelotrichaceae bacterium | reverse complement strand
AGACAGGAGGGAAGCAATTGGCTTTTATAGAATTCAATCATGTAACAAAAGAATATTTTGGTGAAGTCAATGTGAAAGCTGTTGATCAATGTTCGTTTTCCATTGAAAAAGGTGAATTGGTTGTTATTTTGGGACAAAGTGGTGCTGGAAAAACAACAATTTTGAATATGTTAGGTGGGATGGATAGTCCGACTGGTGGATCTATTATTGTAGATGGAAAACATATTGAGTCAATGAAAAGAAAAGAATTGATGTTGTATCGACGAAATGATATTGGCTTTGTTTTTCAATTTTATAATTTAATGATGAATTTAACAGCTTTAGAAAATGTCGAACTCGCTTGTCAATTATGTGTAAATGCTTTTCAACCGATGGATATTCTAGAATCAGTTGGTTTAAAAAATAGAGCTTCTAATTTTCCTTCACAATTATCTGGTGGTGAACAACAGCGTGTGGCTATAGCAAGAGCAATAGCGAAAAATCCAAAATTATTATTATGTGATGAACCTACAGGAGCACTAGATAGTCAAACTGGTCAAATGATTATTGATTTGCTTATAAGAACATGTAAAGAAATGCATATGACAACAATTATAATTACTCATAATTCTGCCATTGCAGATATAGCAGATAAAGTGATAACGATAAAAAATGGTCAGGTTGCCTCTGTTAAAATTAATGAAAATCCTTTATCTGCTCAAGAAATCAATTGGTAAACATGTTAATTAGAAATACAATTAGAAAAATAAGAAAATCTTTGGGAAGATACCTTTCTTTACTTCTTATTGTGTTGATTGGTGTATCTTTTTATGCAGGCATACAACAATCAATACCACAATTAAGAAATGTTCAAAATAAATATTATAAGCAAACAAAACTAGCAGATTATAAAATACAAAGTAACTTAGGATTAGAAGATGAAGATATAGCTGCACTTGAAAAAATAGATCAGGTTAGTCAAGTCGTTGGTTCTTATAGTAAAGCTGTTTTAGATGATGATAAAGCAATCATGGTTCATTCTATTGAAGATACAGTAAATGACTATCGTTTAATAGAAGGAAGAAAACCAAAGAATAAAAATGAATGTTTAGCAGATAGTCAACATTATCAATTAGGTGATCAAATTTTAATCAATGAGACAAATCAAGAAAATGATTTGAATGTAAATAAGTTTAAGGTTGTTGGTACCATAGAATCTCCTCTTTATTCTGGAAGTGATTATGGCAGCACTCATATAGGTGATGGTGTTCTTTACTCATTTATATTTGTCGATAAAAAATGTTTTGATTATGATGTTTATACTGAAATTTATTTAGTCATGAATAAAAATGAAAAACAGGTTTCGTATTCTTCATCTTATAAATCTCTCATTCTTCAGACTGATAAAAAAATTGAGAAAATTCAAACAGTACAGGAAAAAAGAAGATATGAATCAATTTATAATGACGCCTTACAAAAAATCACTGATAGTGAAAATGAATTAAACGAACAAATTTTAAAAGCAAATCAAGAATTTGATAAAGCTCAAAATCAAATTGATAAAAATAAAGTTCAATTAAAACAGGGACAAATAGCATTAGATCAAAAAAAACAACAGATATTATCTCAAATTGAAGACGGCAAACAAGAATTAAATATAAACAAACAGCAGTTAATCAATGCTCAAAAAGAATTACAATCTCAAGAAAATCAGCTTCAACAACAAATACGACAGGCAATGTTGCAAAAAGAAAGTTTACAAAACCAAATGATTGAACACCAAGCAACTATTGAACTTATTAAACAGCAATTAGCTGATGAAACAATAGATGAAATACAAAAAGAACAGTTACGTTTACAGATTGTTCAGCTTGAAGAAGTCATTATTTCTTTGCAACAGGGAATTACGACAATAGAGCAGCAAATTGCATCAGCAAATGAACAATTTCATTTAGCTAAGATGCAAATTGAACAAGGATTAACTGAAATTACTCTTGGCGAAAATAAACTTTTTAAACAAGAGCAACAAGCTTTTATTGAACTCAATAAAGCACAAAAAGAAATTGATGATGGTTGGAAAAAGTTAAATGAAGGACAAATTACTTTAGATAATAACAAAATAAATTTTATTAATAAAACAAATGAAGCCAAAGAAAAGATACAAGATGGTAAAAATGAATTAACAAAAATTGAAAAGGGAAAATGGTATGTTTTTGAAAGAGATGATTTTGTAAGTGGATATACTGTTTTAGAAACACAATGTGACAAAGTATCAATCATCGCAAATATTATTCCTATTTTCTTTATCGCTATTGTTGTTTTGATGACATCTAATACAATGGCAAGAATGATTGTTGAAGAAAGAGGAGAAATGGGTACATTAAGTTCTCTTGGTATCAGTCAACGACAAATCATTCAAAACTATATGTTGTATGTTTTATCAAGTACTTCACTAGGAGCAATCATTGGTTATTTTGTTGGAACAATTGTCATACCACCATTAGTATATATATGTGTGCCAAGTATACTTCCGCCTTTAGAAT
>CAMFRJ010000253.1 GCA_945981915.1 uncultured Erysipelotrichaceae bacterium | reverse complement strand
TATCAATATATTGTCATTTATCGTCATATCAATCCAGATTATGATGCTTTTGGAAGTCAATATGGAATGTACTATCTCATCAAAAATAACTTCCAAGATAAAATTGTTTATTTAGAAGGTCAGTTTGTTTCTGATCTTGTAAATCAATTCCATTGTGATGGTCAAATAGGGCATCCTCATTTTCAGCAACCTACTTTAGGAATTGTTTTAGATACAGCAAATAGCGATAGAATTGATGGTGAAAGTTTTCGTCAATGTCATGAAATCATTAAAATTGATCATCATCTTGTTACTGAAAGTTATGGTCAACTCAATTATGAAGATCCTACAGCTAGTTCTTGTAGTCAACTCATTGGAGAATTTTTAAAGGAAGAAGGAATGACTCTTTGTCGAGAGGGTGCTAGTGCTTTATATATGGGAATCGTTGGTGATACAAATCGTTTTATGTATAGTTCAACTGATCATAGAACATTTGATATTGCATCACGTTTATTTCTTTTAGGAATAAATATACAAGATATCTATGATAGAATGTATCTATCTGATTTAAAAGAATTGAATATTCATCGTTTTATCTTGAATCATTTTCTAGTTGATGAAAATATAGGCTATTATATTTTAAAAGATCAGGATTTAAAAGAATTAGATATAACAAGAGAAATGGGATCTAATTACGTAAATCTTTTAGGTCAGACAAAAGAATTTGATGTTTGGATGGCCATCACAGAAAATGTGAAAGATCATAACTGGCGTGTTTCTTTAAGATCAAGACATATCCCAGTTAATGAGGTTGCTCACCGATATAGAGGTGGAGGTCATATGTATGCTTCTGGAGCAACTTTGTTATCTTTAGATGAATTAGATAGTTTGATAAAAGACTTAAAGGAGGCAAGTCATGTATAGAATGTCATTAACAGACTTTTTCAAAAATATTATAGACAGATTTCGTCAATTGTTTCATTTGAATTCTCAAAAATATCAGACAAAGAGCCATTTTTCTGCTTATCTGATTCCATTGATTGTTGTAGCAATCATCTTTATGATCAATGAATATGTCTTATTAACACCAATTCATTTAAAATCATATGCATTCATTATGTTACTTATTTTTCTGATTGCTATTTTTGTCATCCTTCATTATATTTTAGGAGGACATTTTGATAAATTAAGTCAGTTATTATTAATTCTAGGTGTTGTGTTGTTTTTGTATTTAGTCATTGGTAATATTATCAGTTTACCAGTTTTTCATGCTAAATCATATCAGCAACAATTGACTTTAGATAAAAAAGCGGATTTTTATAAGGATAATGAAACTATTTCCTATCAGTCAATTCCAGTTGTTGACCGTGACAGCGCTGAAAAATTGGGTGATCGTAAAATGGGCCAAATGGTTGATTATGTCTCACAATTTGAAGTAGATGAATCTTATAGCCAGATCAACTATAATGATACACCATATCGTGTCACACCACTTGAGTATAGTGACTGGATCAAATGGTTTACTAATAGAAAAGAAGGGTTGCCAGCCTACATTAGAGTGAACATGGTGACACAGGAATCTGAAGTTGTTGAATTAAAAGAAGGTATGAAATATGCAACATCTGATCATTTTGGAAGAAATATATATCGACATTTGAGATTCAATTATCCAACGAAGATGTTTGATGAATTATCTTTTGAAATTAATGATAAGGGTGTTCCATATTGGGTTGCTCCTGTTTATGATTATAAAATTGGTTTTTTTGGTGGAAAAGATATTGTAGGAGCAGTATTGGTGAATGCTATTAATGGAGAACATCATTATTATGATATCAAAGATGTACCTCAATGGGTCGATCGTGTTTATCCATCTGATCTTGTGATTAGACAATTAGAAAACTATGGAAAATATACAAATGGTTTTTTAAATTCGATGTTTTCTCAAAAAGGAGTTTTACAACCAACAGATGGATACAACTATATTGTTATCAACGATGATGTGTATCTGTATACTGGTTTAACATCAGTTTCTAAAGATGCCAGTAATGTTGGTTTTGCATTGATTAATTTACGTACTAAAGATGGAAAATATTATAATATTTCCGGTGCAGAAGAACACTCTGCTATGTCTTCTGCTGAAGGTAAGGTGCAAAACTTAAAGTACACAGCCACTTTCCCTATTTTAGTTAACGCTAGTGGCGAACCCACTTATTTCTTATCATTGAAAGATGGGTCAAATTTGGTAAAAATGTATGCGTTTGTATCTGTTAAAAACTATCAGATCGTTGCTACGGGAACAACAGTGAGTGAAGCAGAAAAAAATTATTACGAAATTCTTGCTCAAAATGGTAAAACAAATGTTGTTTCACAATATGAAAAGATATCTGGTACAGTTAGTGATATAAATAGTGCTGTTAAAGAAGGTAATAGTATTTATTATTTTAAGATAAATGGTAGCGATAAAATATTTATCGCAAATATTAGTTTATCTAATGAATTGCCTTTATTAAAAGCAGGAGATCAGGTTGAAATACAGTATATAGACT
>CAMFRJ010000252.1 GCA_945981915.1 uncultured Erysipelotrichaceae bacterium | reverse complement strand
AGAACCTGACATCCTTGTCAAGATATATTCCAGATAATCGTATGGTTTGAGATCATTCATCTTGGCACTTTCCACTATGCTGTATGCTGCTCCACTTGCCTTTGCTCCGTTGATGCTGTTTGAAAACAAGAAATTTTTACGCCCTATCACGAAGGCCTTACAACATCTCTCAGTGGCGTTGTTGCTTATTTCTACTCGACCATCTTCTATGTAATATCTCAGATATTTTTCATTATTGATGGCATATGTCAACGCTTCATATAAATGTGTCTTTTCTACAGAATGTGGATATACTGCTTTTACTTTCTGGTAGAATTCATCAAGTATCGGTAATGAATATTTCTTTCTTGCATCTGTTATACGATCATAATTGTTTTTATATTTCTTGTCGTATACCTTTTCCTGATGAAACAGCTTATTGAGCAGCTGATACATTTTATATGTTTCAGTATTCTTGATGTCTGTTCCTTTAGGTGCTACATCCATTGTTTCAACAAACTTCCTTCTCAGGTGCGCAAAGCAACCCATGTTTCTAACACCTTCTACGTCATGGTAGGCTTTATATCCATCAGATTGAATAATTCCCTGATAACCTTCCAGAAAATCTGATGCCCTGTGATGCTTCCTGTCATTTTCGAACTGATAGATAACCATTTTCTTTTCTTCGCTTCTTCCCGTTTTATAGACCCACATGTAGCTTTTTTGTCTTCCTTCATTTTTCTTGAGTTCCAGCACTTCCAATGTCGTTTCATCTGCACTGATATAATCAGCTTTAACACGCTCCTTGTGCATATGTTCGACAAATGTGTGGAAATAAAGATCATAGAGCTTGATGATCCAATTGGCCATCGTCTGTCTTGAAAGAATGATCCCCAGTCTTTCAAATGCCTGCTGCTGTCTGTACAGTGGCAATGACTGATTGAACTTCTTATCTATGATCGATGCCAACAGTGATGGTGATGCAAAGCTCTTTGGTATCACGGCACTAGGCATATCACCTTTATACATGGGTGTTGTTTCTATCTTTTCATCATAATCTGAAGCATAAACATACTGAATATGTCTGATGACTTCATAATACTCTTTATGATGAACAAGTTCTTTTCTTTCATTAGTTCCAATAAGCCTTAATGGTTTACCTGTTTGAGGATCAGTTTTATCTTCGATATCATGTTCAACAACTGTTTCAGGAAGATCATCAATATTTCTCTTCTTTGATGGTTTCCTTGAATGTGATGATACCTTTATGTTTAATTCGGGTTCTGTTTTGATAGGAGTTGCTTCTGTTTCTGCTTCATTGAACAGATTGAGTTCCAACTGATCAGGTATGACAGTTCTTTCTGTTTTTGATCCATACATTGCCTTTCTGTAAAGGATGATCTGTTCCTGAAGGATATTTAATTCCTGTTTCAAACTTTCAATAACAGCATCCCTAGCTTGTATCTTATCTTCCAGTTCCTTGATTTTTTCAGCAGAATTTTCCATAAAAAAAGCATCTCCTTAGATGCTTAGATTATATCATATCTGACTATATAATGATACGATTTGGTTCATTATTTTGGCCTATTCTTGTTTCAAATTCCAGACCTTCAATGAGCCAGTTCAGTTGTTCAGGAGTGATCATGTTCACACCATTTTCATCGTGTTTATGGAACTTGAATTTACCATTTTCAAGCCTTCTGGTAAATAGCCAGAATCCGTTGGATTCATAGTATAACATCTTGATCCTGTTACGTGATGCATTGCAAAAGATAAATAAACTATGATCAAGGACATTCATATTGAACTGAGAAGAAACAATCAATGCAAGGCCATCAATGGACTTCCTCATGTCAAAAAACTGCTTAGACACATAGATGTTCTTTATTTCATCGGTATTGATGATCATAGAATATTCTCCAGGATGGTTTTTAAATCTTCTTTTGAACATAAGATATGATGATCATCAATTCTAAAATCAATAAGTTCATTATCCTGTTTGACAATGACTGGAAGAAAAGAAAATTCTTCTTTTAAAAGCAATGCTTTTTGTTTGTAGAAGCTGGATATACAGATATGGTTATTCTTACAATATTCCTTGATTGTAAGGCCACTTGACTTTTGATTCTCTATAGCTTCCTTCCACTGTTCTTTATTTCTTATCATCATTAAGATGCACCTCCTTTAAGTACATCTTTATTTTATTAAGTTATTCGTCATTTAGTAATTGCTTGATAATTTGACGCTTACATGATAGTTGGTGATTTTATGATTGATAATACTAACTATACTGTAAGCGACATATTATGTTAATATCAACATAATTTGTCGCTTACTAATCAATAATTAATTATAGAACCAACAACTGATATCTACATAACCAGAAATGCCAGCAACTGTACCACTAGATGTATATTGCCATCCCATATACCCTTTGTAATACGGATTTATAAATCCTAATGTATCAGTATAAGCTGCAACCCAATTTGTTTGTGACCAAATATAAGAACATTTACTGTCTCTTATACACATCTCCGAGCCCACGAGA
>CAMFRJ010000251.1 GCA_945981915.1 uncultured Erysipelotrichaceae bacterium | reverse complement strand
GTAATTATATATAAATTACAAAATATTTTTAAGCTCGTCTTTAATATTTGCAATTTTATCATTAACTGCACAACCACCTTGTGCAAAATCTGGTTTTCCACCACCTCTACCATCAACTACTGCATTAATAGCTTTAATGATATTTCCTGCTTTATATTGATTTAAAAGATCCTTGCTTACTGAAACAAAATATGAACATTTTTCTTCATATTTTGAAACAAGAACAACAATTCCACTACCTAATCGATCTCTTAGATCAAAAGTCATTTGTTTTGCTTTAGGGTTTTCTAATTGTTCTTCAACATATAAAACTTTCACACCATTGATTTCTTCAACATCATTTGCTTTTTTTGTTGCATTTAATGTATTTAATTTTGCACTTAGATCAGCAATTTCTTTTTTTGCATTTTTAAGTTCTTCAACAGTTGTTTCTACTTTATTGACAACATCTTTTCTATTTTTTAAATTCAATAATTGAGCAACTGTATCTACAGTTTCTTTTTCATGAACCATTGCCTGATAAGCAGCTTTACCTGTTCTTGCAACAATACGTCTTACACCACTACCAACTGATTCTTCACTTTCAATTTTGAATAAACCAATTTCACTAGAATTATGAACATGGCAGCCACCACATAATTCAATTGAATAGTTACCGATATTAACAACACGAACAACATCACCATATTTTTCATCAAACAATGCCATTGCACCACTACTTAATGCTTCTTCTTTATCCATATTTTGAACATTAACATCATATCCTTTAAAAATTGCATCGTTGACTTTTTGATCGATATCTTTGAGCAAATCATTGGAGATCTTTTCAAAATGAGTAAAGTCAAATCTTAATAATTGATCGTCAACATAAGAACCAGCTTGGCTGACATGATTTCCTAATACATCTTGCAATACTTTTTGTAATAAGTGAGTTGCACTATGGTTTGCTGTAATCTTCTTTCTTTTTTCTAAATCAATAGCTAATTGTAACTTATCTCCAACTTGAATAGTTCCTTTTTCAAGTTGAATAAAATGAATATGTTGTCCATTTGGTGCCTTTAAGACATTGATGACTTTCGCACTTGTTGTTTCATTATACATATATCCTGTGTCAGCACATTGACCACCCATTTGTGCATAGAAAGGTGTCACATCTAAAATCACTTCACCAACTGAATCGATTGTAGTAGCACATGAACAGTCTTTAAACACACCTATAACTGTTCCTTCGATCACATTACTTTCATATGTAAATGTCGATTTATCTGTAAAAGCCATAAGATCAGGTTTTTGGCAAGCCATTGATTCAACATCGTTTCGTGCACATCTTGATCTTTCCTGTTGCATTTTTAATTGTTCTTTAAAACCATCTTCATCAACTTTGATATTTGATTCTTCTGCGATTTCAACTGTTAATTCAAATGGAAAACCATAAGTATCATACAATTTGAAAGCATCATTTCCTGAAATCATACCATCAGTATTTTTATCAATTAATGATTTTAATAATTTTTCTCCGTTCGCTAGAGTTTTATGAAAAGCTTCTTCTTCCTTTTTGACCATATCAGAAATAAAAGACACTTTAGCAGGTAAGTAATCATAATAGTCTTTCATAATATCACTAACAACACCAACCAAATTGTACATAAAAGCTTTTTCAATTCCAATTTGTTTACCATAACGTACAGCGCGTCTCAAGATTCTTCTTAAAACATAACCTCTCCCCGCATTGTCAAACATAGCACCATCAGCTAAAGCAAAAGTCACAGTTCTAATATGATCAGCAATAACACGATAAGCCATATAATTATCTTCATATTTGACATGAGCTAATTTTTCAGTTTCTCTAATAATTGGTAAGAATAAATCTGTATCAAAGTTTGTATCGCCACCTTGAATAATACTTGTAATTCTTTCTAATCCCATTCCTGTATCAATATTTTTTTGTGGTAGTTCTTCATATTCATCTCTTGATTTTCCTTCAACAGAATTATATTGTGAAAATACTAAATTCCATATTTCAATATATCTGTCATTTTCCAATTCTTCATAAAATAACTTTACCCCTAATCCTTCTGGATCATATTTTTCTCCACGATCATAGAAAATTTCTGAATCAGGGCCACATGGCCCTTCCCCGATTTCCCAGAAGTTTTCAGGTGTTTTTAACATATGGGTAGGATCAACACCTTTAACGTTCACCCAATGATGATAAGCTTCTTCATCATGATCATGAACAGTAATATATAATTTATCTTTATCGAATGCAATCCATTTTTCATCTGTTAAAAATTCCCAAGCAAAATCAATCGCTTCTTTTTTAAAATAATCACCAATTGAGAAATTACCCAACATTTCAAAAAATGTATGATGTCTAGCTGTTTTCCCTACATTTTCAATATCATTTGTTCGAATTGATTTTTGTGCATTTGTAATTCGTGGATTTTCTGGTTTTTGTGACCCATCAAAATATTTCTTTAAAGCAGCCACTCCTGCGTCTGTCTCTTATACACATCTCCGAGCCCAC
>CAMFRJ010000250.1 GCA_945981915.1 uncultured Erysipelotrichaceae bacterium | reverse complement strand
TTAAATTAATTGAAAAATTAGGTGGACATGTTGCTGGTATCGCTTTTCTTATTGAATTAGAAGCATTAAAAGGTAGAGATAAATTAGAAGGATATAATATTTTTTCTTTGATGAAATATTAATAAAAGAGAGGAAACTCTCTTTTATCACATAAGGGGGTGTTTTTCATGAAAGATTTTAAAAAGGCAGGAGACACTGTCACAATTGATGATGTTAGAGAAGTTGCTTCTCGATATATTACTAAAAAAGAAGATTTTGATCTCATTAATCATGCTTATGATTATATTATGATCAAGCATAAAGATCAAAAAAGAAAAAGTGGGGAACCTTATACAAATCATTTGATTTGGGTTGCCTATATTCTTGCAACATTACAAACTGGTCCTAAAACGATTACTGCTGGTTTATTGCATGATGTTATGGAAGATTGTGATGTTTCAAGAGAAGAAATGATTGAAAACTTTGGGGAAGAAGTGACATCATTAGTTGAAGGTGTTACTAAAATCAGTAAAATGCCTTTTAAAGATGAAGCAGATGTTTATGCTGAAAATCATCGAAAGATATACATTGCAATGGCAAAAGATATTCGTGTGATCCTTATTAAATTTGCAGATAGACTGCATAATATGAGAACATTGCAATTTATGCCTCCTGAAAAACAAAAACGTATTTCAAGGGAAACACTAGAGGTTTATACACCAATCGCTCATCGTTTGGGGTTAAGTGATATTAAAACTGAATTAGAAGATCTGGCACTTTCATATCTAGATCCAATAGCCTATCATGATATTGCTAGATTATTACAGACAAAGCAAGATGAAAGAAAAGAATCCGTTGATAAGATGATGAAAGAAGTAGAAAATCTGCTTAAAGAAAATCACTATCAATATCGTATTCTCGGTCGTGCGAAATCTATTTATAGTATTTATAAAAAGATGTTTAAAAAACATAAACGATTTGATGAATTGTATGATCTTTATGCATTGAGAATTATTTTACAAAATAAATTGGATTGTTATAGTGTTTTAGGATTGATTCATGATCACTATCGTCCAATACCAGGAAGATTTAAAGATTATATCGCAATGCCAAAGCCAAATATGTATCAATCACTACATACTTCTGTTATTGGTGAAGATGGTAATACTTTTGAAATACAGATTAGAACAGAAGAAATGGATGAATTGGCAGAACTAGGTGTTGCAGCACATTGGCGTTATAAAGAAGGAAAAAGCTTTTCAGCGAAAGCAGAACAAAAAGAAATAGGTGAAAAACTACAGTGGTTAAGAGAATTTATTTCGCTTTCTGATGATATAAAAGATGGTGATGCAAAAGAATATTATGATTCTATTTCTCGTGATATTTTTGAAGCAAATGTCTATGTATTAACACCTCAAGGTAAAATTGTTGAACTTCCTAATGGTTCAACGCCAATTGATTTTGCATATCGTATTCATACGGAAGTTGGGCATCATACAGTTGGTGCTATTGTCAATAATGTCATGGTCCCTATTGATAGTCAATTAAAAACAGGCGATGTTTGTGAAATTAAGACAAATAAGCAATCTGCTGGGCCAAGTGAAGATTGGTTGAAGTTTGTTAGAACTGCGGGAGCACGTAATAAAATAAGACAATTTCTTGTAAAAAAAGAGGCTGAAACAAAGAAAGATGTTATTGAAGAAGGACGTAAAATGCTTCGTGAAGAAATTAGAAAACGTGGTCTTGATGAAAAGAAATTTTTAGAACCAGAAACTTATAAAACATATTTTGGAGCATTTGGTGCTAGAAGTTTTGATGATATTTTATATTTTATTGGAAAGAAAAATTTATCGGTTATGACTTTATTAGAAAAAGTCAATCCCAAAAAAACAGGTTTCTTAGAAAATCTGACAAAGATCATTCAAAGAAATAGCGAGCAAAAGATAAAACAGGAAAAGGGCACTTCCAGCAATGGAGTTGCTGTTAAAGGGGTTTCTGGATTGAAAATCGTTTTATCTAAGTGTTGCAATCCTATTCCTGGTGATAAAATTGTTGGCTATGTTTCACAAGGACAAGGTATTAAAGTTCATCGTGAAGACTGTCCTAATATCAATCAGCCTGATATTCAAAATAGATTGATAGATGTTTATTGGGATTATACATCTATTGCGATGATGAAATATAATGCTGATTTAGAAATTAATGGATTGGATCGTACCAATTTGTTGAATGATATTATTACAGTTTTAGGTCAGTTGAAGATTAATATTTTAAATATTCATGCTGATACGACTGATGATAATAGGGCAATAATTAAAATTAAAATTGCTGTTGAAAACGCTGAACAATTAAACAAGGCAATAGCAAACATGGATAGAGTACAAGGAATCTATGAAATTAAAAGAGTTATTCATTAAATTAGGAAACTATCATTGTCAAGTGAATCATTTCATGATTCACTTTTTCCTTTTATATTCAAAAAATTAACAAAAAATTAACAAAACATTTACGAAAACTTAAAAAATGAATCAATCTCATGTATAATAAAGT
>CAMFRJ010000249.1 GCA_945981915.1 uncultured Erysipelotrichaceae bacterium | reverse complement strand
GAATTGTATTTAATGAATAATGCCCATATATAAATAAAAATAAAAAATATAAGATACCTGAATTCAACATCAAATCATTGTCCATATGAAAATAAAGACAAATAAAATAATACATCACAACTTCTACGCTTAATAACATAACAGGTAAGATTTTTTTATTCATCTAATCACCTCTATACTCTTTTGATTATACATGAATTTTCGCGAAAAGACCATGACTATATACATAAGTTCACCTTTTTCATGTATAATAGACATGTGGTGATAAAAATATGAAAATGTTCTATAAAAATATCAATCGTCTCATGAACCAATTCCCTTTTATCAAATCTTGTGTTTTTTTCTTATCAAAATTTAGTCCTTGGGTTATTGGTGTCTTTTATGCATTATTTGTTTTAAAGCTCTATCTTGAATATGGAACCAATCAAATGCTTCATCTTTTATATGTTCCATTTATGGTTGCTTTGATTTGTCTTTGTTTAAGACTATGCATTAAAAGAAAACGTCCTTGGGAAAAATATCATTTTGTTCCTGTTGATGATAAAAATCGTGGTGGCCATTCTTTCCCAAGTGTCCATGTTGGTCTTGCTTTAGCGATTACGCTCTGTGTACTTCCTCATGGTCCCAATATGTCAATACTGCTTATGACCATGACAGTGATCGTCATTATCACAAGATTATTGACAGGATTACATTATATCAGTGATATTGCTTTCAGTATTGCTTTAGCTTGGCTGATCAATTTTTTATTATAAGAGGTATTTATGGAAAAATACTATACAACTGGACAATTCGCCAAACTAGCAGGTGTCACTATTCGGACAATCCGTTACTATGATCAAATTGGTCTATTAAAACCTTCACATGTCCTTGATAATGGCTATCGACAATACTGTAATCAAGATTTGATGACATTACAAAAAATCTTATCATTAAAAGAGTTAGGATTTTCTTTAGAAGAAATCTATCCTTTAATTATTGAAGATGATAAAAAAAGCTTTCAAGAATCTTTACAATTGCAGACATCTTTAATTGATCAAAAAATCAAACATTTAACCAACTTAAAAAGTGCTATCAAAAGCACTGAAAAAATATTAAAACGTGATCATATTTCCTGGGAAAAGATAATTGAATTGATCAACTTAACCAATGATGAAGATTTTCTCATCAAACAATATCAAAATAGTAAAAACTTAACCGCGAGAATACAGCTACATAACTTATATTCCTACAATCAACAAGGATGGTTCCCTTGGTTATTTGAACAAATCGATTTTTCTACTGTTTATCGTTTATTGGAAATAGGATGTGGAAATGGTAAGTTATGGGAAAACAATCATTATAATTTAAGAAACAGAGAAATCTTTTTATCGGATAGTAGTGAAGGAATGATCGAAGAAGTCAAACAAAAACTTGGCAACGACTATAACTATATTGTTGTAGATGGTCAAAATATTCCTTTTCGAAATACTTATTTTGACACGATTATTGCTAACCATGTTTTGTTTTATTTTGATGATGTTTTACAGGGATTACAGGAAATATGTCGAGTCTTAAAAAATCATGGAACATTTTATTGTTCAACTTATAGTAAAAAACATCTTCATCAAATTGTAGATCTGGTTCAAAGCTTTGATTCACGTATTCAACTTTCTAAAGATTCTTTACCTGAGAAATTTGGTTTAGAAAACGGAAAAGATATTTTAAAGAATTATTTTGAATATGTTGAATTTAAAAAATATGAAGATTATTTATACATAACAGAGGCATCACCTTTGATTGACTATATTATGTCATGTCATGGAAATCAAAAAGAATATCTCTCTCCTCGATTAAAAGAATTTCGTCGTTATATTGAAGAGATCATTGAAAAAAATCATGGTATTAAAATAGACAAGGACTGTGGCTTATTTATCTGTCATAAACCAATCAGATGATTGGTTTATTTTGATAAAAAGCCATTTTTTTACACTTTTTTCTTGACTATAACGTAACGTAAGGGTTTAATATATAAACGAAAAAGGAGGATACGACAATGAAAGGTATCGTATTAGCTGGAGGATCAGGAACAAGATTATATCCTCTTACACAAGTCACAAGTAAACAATTATTACCAATTTATGACAAACCTATGATTTATTATCCATTAAGCATTTTAATGAACGCTGGTATCAAAGAAATATTAATTATTTCTACACCAGATGACACACCTCGTTTTGAAGAATTATTAGGAGATGGTCATCAATTCGGTATTTCTTTACAATATAAAGTCCAACCATCACCTGATGGATTAGCTCAAGCTTTCTTATTAGGAGAAGAATTCATTAATGGTGATTCATGTGCGATGATCTTAGGAGATAACATCTTCCATGGACACGGTCTAACAAAACGTTTAAGAAACGCTGCCAACAAAGAAACAGGAGCAACTGTTTTTGGTTATTACGTTGATGATCCTGAAAGATTTGGGGTTGTTGAATTTGATGAAAATGGCAAAGCTGTTTCTTTAGAAGAAAAACCATCTCAGCCGAAATCAAATTACGC
>CAMFRJ010000248.1 GCA_945981915.1 uncultured Erysipelotrichaceae bacterium | reverse complement strand
GATTCGCCTTAGTCTCGTGGGCTCGGAGATGTGTATAAGAGACAGGGTCAAATGTATAGAACCTCGCCTTGATGCCTCTGGTACTTATAAGGATTCTATCGTTATCATTAATGATGGCTTATATACAAAAGCATATGAAGAGCATAAAAATGATTTAGCATCTTTAAGTGAAACAGATATTATGGAAAAAATAAAAGCTGCCGGTGTCGTTGGTTTAGGAGGCGCAGGCTTCCCTACTCATGTCAAATTATCTCCTAAAGATAAAAATATGATCGATTATATTATTGTCAATGGTGCAGAATGTGAGCCTTATCTTACATCTGATTATCGTTTGATGATAGAAAGATCATCACAGATCATCGAAGGTCTTAAGATCGTTTTAAGACTATTTCCTCATGCTAAAGGTATTATTGCCATAGAAAATAACAAACCTGAAGCAATTCGTACGTTCATTCAAAAATGCGCTTTAGAAGACAACATAGAAATCAAAACAGTCTATACAAAATATCCACAAGGTGGAGAAAGATCTTTGATTTTTGCAACTACACGAAGAAAAATATATTCAAAGATGTTGCCTGCTGATGCTGGATGCATTGTTGACAACGTTGCTACAATGGCTGCAATTTATCAAGCTGTTATCTTTGATCATCCGCTGGTTTCAACAATCATGACCTTAACAGGAGATGCAATGAAAGAGCCTTGTAACCTAGAGGTGCCTATTGGTACCAATTTGCAATATCTCGTTGATCAAAACGGTGGTTTCAAAAAATTACCTGAAAAAATCATATCAGGTGGACCAATGATGGGAACTGCATTAATGTCATTAGATATTCCAGCTGTCAAAACATCTAGTTCAATTCTTGCATTAAGCAACGATGAAGTCGCTAATAGTCAAGAAACTGCCTGTATTCATTGTGGCAGATGTCTTGATGTATGTCCAAGTAATATTGCCCCCTCACTTATGTATCAATCGGCAATGAAAAATGATATTGAGCGATTTATAAAATTAAATGGTATGGAATGTATTGAATGTGGCTGTTGCAGTTATATCTGCCCAGCAAAAAGAAATATGACGCAATCATTTAAAAAAATGAAACGCCTAGTCATAGCATCAAGAAAGAAGTAGGAGGTATATGATGAATCAATTATTACATGTTTCTTTGTCACCACATGTTCGTGATAAAACAACCACATCTTCAATTATGAAAGATGTACTTATTGCTTTGATGCCAGCAACAATTTATGGTATTTGCAATTTTAAATTAAGTGCTGCCATTATCGTCATTGTCACTGTTGTATCATGTGTCGTCACAGAATTCTTATATGAATATTTGATGAAAAAGCCCATTACTATTATGGACTATTCTGCAGCAGTCACAGGTTTGATTTTAGCGTTAAATCTCCCTTCTACTGTACCTTTATGGCTTCCCGTTATAGGAAGTGTATTCGCTATTGTGATTGTTAAACAACTTTATGGTGGAATAGGACAAAATTTTATGAATCCCGCTTTGGCTGCGCGTTGTTTTTTATTAATTTCTTTTACTGGAAGAATGACAAACTTTGTTTATGATGGCGTCGCTTCTGCAACACCTCAAGCTATTTTAAAAGCTGGTGGCCATGTTGATATTATTCCAATGATTGTCGGAAATATCGGTGGAACAATTGGAGAAACATCAGTAATCGCATTATTGCTTGGGGCTGCCTATTTAGTTTTTAGAGGTGTGATCAAATTAAGGATTCCATTCACTTATATTGGGACCTTTGCTTTATTTACATTATTTTTATCACCTCGCCCATTTGATTTTTATTATTTGGCATGTGAAATTTGTGGTGGAGGTTTAGTATTTGGTGCCTTCTTTATGGCCACTGATTATGCGACTAGTCCTATTACATCCAAAGGGCAAATTATCTTTGGAATCATATTAGGGCTTTTAACAGGCTTATTTAGATTTTTTGGAACAAGTGCAGAAGGAGTCTCTTATGCAATTATAATCTCTAATTTACTTGTTCCGTTGATCGAAAAGTTAACACTTCCTACCCCATTTGGAAAGGAAGGTGTCAAAGATGAAAAGTAAAGCTTTGATCAAAGATGCTTTAATCTTATTTCTTATTACAATTATATCTGGTGGACTGTTAGGTGCAGTTTATGACCTAACGAAAGAACCTATTGCTATTCAACAGGAAGAAAGCAAATTAAATGCTTATCGTGAAGTCATGAAAGAAGCCGATCGTTTTGAAGAAGAAGATTCGAAACTGATGAAAAAATGTGAAAAACAATTAAAAGGAGATTATGGTACAAATGGTATAATTGTCTCTCATGCTTTAAAAGCATTCCAAGAAAAACAACAACTTGGTTATGTCATTCAAGTCATTGATAAAGATGGTTTTGGTGGAGACATTGAAATCATTGTCGGTATTAACAACGATAAGATCATTACTGGTGTAGAAATTCTTTCTATCGATGAAACAGTAGGATTAGGTATGAATGCAAAAAAAGAAGAATTTAGAAATCAATATCTTGGAAAAAAAGTTGATGAATTTAAAGT
>CAMFRJ010000247.1 GCA_945981915.1 uncultured Erysipelotrichaceae bacterium | reverse complement strand
GTCTTAAGACTGCATATGTTCCGCTGGTTAATCGAATGAACATAGAAGACTCAATTTTGTATAAAGGAGATAGAAAAGATGAATTTAACATTAGTCGATCAAATTACTAAAAAACAATTAAAATCTGATATCCCTGAATTCAAAGCTGGAGATACTTTAAAAGTATATGTAAAAATTAAAGAAGGTAACAAATACCGTATCCAGTTATTTGAAGGGGTATGTATTGCAAGACAAGGTAAAGGAATTGCTGAAACATTCACTGTAAGAAAGATTTCTTATCAAGTTGGTGTAGAAAGAATTTTCCCAGTTCATTCACCAATCATTGATAGAATTGAAGTTGTTAAAGTTGGTAAAGTTCGTAGAGCTAAATTAAATTACTTACGTGGATTATCTGGTAAAGCAGCTAGAATTAAAGAAATTAGAAAATAAGAAATGGCTAACCATTTCTTTTTTTCTTATGGAAATGTGTGTATAATAATATATAGGAGCTGATGAACATGAGAAAATATATCAAACTTATTTTAGAAGTTTTTCCAATATTTATTGTGACATATCTCATTTTTCATTATCTACTTTTACCTGTGACAATAAGTGGTAATTCAATGTATCCTTATTTAAAAGATGATGAAATATCTATCATGGATGCAATCCATACAGGTAAGAATGATATTAAAAGATTTGATATTGTTGTTCTCTACTCAGATGATTTAGGAAAGTTGATTATTAAAAGGGTCATTGGCTTACCTGGTGAAACAGTTACTTATAAAGATGATAAATTGTATATTAATGGTCAATATTATGAAGAAAATTATTTAGATAAGAATTATGTTGAAGAATCTAAGAGCAATTATCAAACAATATCTTTTACAGAAGATTTTGAAGTTAAATTAAAAGATGATGAACTATATGTTTTGGGTGATAATAGAATTGTTTCATTAGATTCGAGAGCATTTGGACCTATACAATACAAAGATATAAAAGCAAAAAATGGGTTGGTTATATTCCCATTTAATGAAATGAAATGGATGGATTAAAATGGCACAAATTCAATGGTTTCCTGGACATATGGCAAAAGCCAAAAGGGAAATAAGTGAAAAAATGAAATTAATAGATATTGTCATCGAACTTGTTGATGCAAGAGCACCATATTCTTCAAAAAATCCATTATTTAATGGTGTTGTCAATAATAAGCCTAGATTGATTGTTTTGACAAAAGAAGACCTCGCAGATGATCAAATCACTAACAAATGGTTAGAATACTATCAAAAACAAGGATATTATGCTTTGAGTGTAAATTTGAAAAACTTTAATGAATATAAAAAGATCATTGCTGTTTGTAAAGATATTCTAAAAGAAAAGATGGCTAGAGAAGCTCAAAAAGGACTTAAACCTAGAGCTATGAGAGCAATGGTATTAGGAATTCCAAACGTAGGAAAATCAACTTTCATTAATAGACTTGCAAAAAGAAAAGCAACTGTGACAGGAAATAGACCAGGTGTGACGAAAGCACAACAAATCATAAAAATAGATAAAGATTTTGAATTATTTGATACACCTGGTGTTTTATGGCCAAAGTTTGAAAATGAATCAGTTGCCAGAAATATTGCTTTAATTGGATCGATTAAACAACAAATTTTACCAAGAGAAGACTTGTTTTGTTATGCTGTAGAATACCTGGTTGATCATTATCCAGGGTATGTAGAAAATAGATTCCAAATTTCAATAGATCTACAATCTGATTGGATTGAACAATGCTATGATGATATTGCTCGACAAAGAAAAATCAAGCCCGTCCGTGGGATAACTGATTATGATCGTGTTATGGATATATTTTTTACTGATTTATTTGATGGCATGATTGGAAAAATAACATGGGAGATACCAAATGTGTAAATTATTGAAATATGAAAACCAATACTATGATAATGGTTATCAATATATTGTAGGTCTTGATGAAGCTGGTAGAGGTCCTATGGCTGGAGAACTTGTTGTTGCAGGAGTCATTTTTCCTAAAGGCTATTATGATGAAAGAATTTATGATTCTAAACAATTGACGGCTAAAAAAAGAGAACAAATGTATGATATCATTATTAAAAATGCGTTGGCTTATCATATTGAAATTATATCGGTTGAAGATGTTGATAAACTTAATGTCTATCGTGCTAGTCAATTAGGTATGGAGAGATGTGTTCATCTTTTAAAGAGAGATGGTCTGTTTGCATTAACTGATGCTATGCCACTTCATGATATCGAACATCTTTCAATCATTAAAGGTGATAGTTTATCTTTATCTATTGCAGCTGCTAGTATTTTAGCCAAAGTGACTAGAGATCGTTTGATGGAAAAACATTCACGAGATTATCCTGGCTATGGTTTTGAAAAACATAAAGGTTATGTGACGAAGGCGCATAAAGAAGCACTACAAAGATTAGGACCATCACCTATACACCGTCGTTCTTTTAAACCGGTTCAACAATTTTTTCAAGAACAAATATCTTTTGATATTTAGTTCTTTTTATTTTTTTGAAGAAAAATATGGTATTCATGCTGAACGGAGTGTAGAAGCTGATC
>CAMFRJ010000246.1 GCA_945981915.1 uncultured Erysipelotrichaceae bacterium | reverse complement strand
ATTTTGTTTTAATAATGATAAAACATAGTATATAAGGAGGGATGACAATGGAAATTCGTCCAGTATCAGATTTAAGAAACAAATTCTCTGAAATTGAGAAAAAAGTTAAAGAAGGTAAACCTGTATATCTTACTAAAAACGGATATGGAAGCATGGTTGTATTAAGCATTGAACAATATTCTCAGTTGACCGAAGATATAGAAATGAAATTAGACGAGGCTGATCGATTTGCAAAGTCTACAAAAGAACGCTTAACACACGATGAAGTTTTCAGTAATATCAGGAGTCAGTTAAATGAATAAAAAGTATTGTGTAAAATATTTGCCATTATTTCAACATGATTTAATGGAAATTATAAATTAGATAAGTCATATCCTTCAAAATCATGATGCTGCTGTTCGTTTAGTAGATGAAGTGGAAATAGCTATTTTAAACAGAGCAAAAAGTCCATCTGGTTATGAGCCGTATCAAAATTCAAAGTAAAGGGAACATCAGTATTATAGAATTTATGTTAAGAATTATACTATATTTTATGTCTTAATTGATGACACAATGGAAATCAGACGTATTTTATACAATAAAAGAAATTTCTCACAATTATTATAAATTGTTTATGAAAGTGGCGATATTGTCGCCACTTTTACTTTTAGCGAATAGATATTAAAAATGCAAAGATAATATGAAGTGACCTCCTAAGTTATCAAAACGTGGATTACGATTCATAATAAGATCTGTAAAAACAAAATTATGAAAGTCGATACCATAACGACAATAGGAGGTCACAATGAAAAGAATAGTCTATATCGCAATGGATGTCCATAAAAATACGTACAGTATATGTGGAATCAATTCATCAACAGGAGAACTAGCTGCACAGACAAAATGTGGGGCTGAAGTCAAGAATATTCTTAAATTTATTAAGTCTGCAAAAGAATGAATGAAGAAAATGAAATAGGAGTTGTCACAGGATATGAAGCTGGATGTCTAGGATTTTCCTTATATCATGAACTTGCATATTATGATGTATCATGCGTTATACTTGCACCATCAACAATGCATGGATCATTTAAAAAGAAACATCAAACAGCAAATCAGTGTGCTTGTATTAAGACGAGGGTTAGGATATCTGGGAAAAAGTAGTGGACTGTTGTCCTTATCAAATGGCTTGAAACAATAGAATTTCCAGAAATAGTATGAGATACATTGAATAAATATCTAAAAGTATATGATTATTTAAATAACAAATAATTCATGTTCCATTAATAAGATAAATGTGACAAACGCTTTCATTTGTCACTTGTTTTTAATTTCACAAGAATGATAAAATAAAAGTAACAAAAGAAGGAGATTATAAAAATGGCAAACAGATTTGTATTAAATGAAACAAGTTATCATGGAAAAGGAGCAATTGAAGCTATCCCTACTGAAGCAAAAGCTAGAGGATTCAAAAAAGCTTTAGTATGTTCAGATCCAGACTTAATTAAATTTGGTGTTACTAAAAAAGTAACAGATTTATTAGATGAAGCAGGATTAGCTTATGAAGTTTATTCAGAAATCAAACCTAATCCAACTATTGAAAATGTTCAACATGGTGTAGAAGCATTACATAATGCTGGTGCTGATTACTTAATCGCTATTGGTGGAGGATCTTCAATGGATACTGCTAAAGCTGTAGGTATCATTGATAGAAACCCTGAATTTGGGGATGTAAGAAGCTTAGAAGGTGTTGCAGATACTAAAAATCCTTGTACACCAATCTTTGCAGTACCAACAACTGCAGGGACTGCTGCTGAAGTTACAATCAACTATGTTATCACTGATGCTGAAAAAGACAGAAAAATGGTATGTGTAGACGTACATGATATTCCAGTTGTTGCATTCGTTGATCCAGATATGATGTCATCAATGCCTAAAGGTTTAACTGCTGCTACTGGTATGGATGCATTAACTCATGCTATCGAAGGTTATATTACTGCTGGTGCTTGGGAATTATCTGATATGTTCCATATCAAAGCTATTGAAATTATTGCAAAATCATTAAGAGGAGCAGTAGACAATACTCCTGAAGGTAGAGAAGGTATGGCTTTAGGTCAATATATCGCTGGTATGGGATTCTCTAACGTAGGTTTAGGTATTGTTCACTCTATGGCTCACCCATTAGGAGCTTTATATGATACTCCTCATGGTGTAGCTAATGCAATTATCTTACCAACAGTTATGGAATACAATGCTCCTGCTACTGGAACAAAATATAAAGATATTGCTGAAGCAATGGGTGTAGATACAACTGGTATGAGCCAAGAAGAATACAGAAAAGCTGCAATTGATGCTGTAAAACAATTATCTAAGGATGTTGGAATTCCTGCTGACTTAAAAGACATCGTCAAAGAAGAAGATTTAGACTTCTTAAGTGAATCTGCATATGCTGATGCTTGTCGTCCAGGTAACCCAAGAGAAACAAGTGTAGAAGAAATCAAAGAATTATATAAATCATTATTATAATAAAAGTTTGCTCAAATGAGCAGACTTTTTTTGTTAAAAATGAAAATTAAGTGAAATCAAAATTGATGACTATATGAT
>CAMFRJ010000245.1 GCA_945981915.1 uncultured Erysipelotrichaceae bacterium | reverse complement strand
ACAAAGATGGACAAAAGATGAGCAGATTATTTCTACAACAAGCTGGTGTGAAAAAGACAATGGCTATTTATGATAAAACCATTCAAGTTGGCGGACAAAATGCGAGTATTGAAATACCTTCAGATAAAAATGATTTTTCTAAGTTTATTCATTTGATCAATTATCAAGATGGAAAGAAGCTTACTTTAGATAATCAGGGTGTCTATATCAATGCAAAATTATCAGAAATACTTGATGTCAAAACGGGAGATACATTGACTATTGAATTGAATCAAGAAAAATATCAAGTCAAGATAGCAGGTATTTATAAATTATATTTTAAGCATTATATCTATATGACAGAAGATTATTATAAACAGTTGACAGGTCAGGAACCTGAATACAACAGTCAATATTTTATTTTAACAAAAGATGCAGACAAAGATCAATTAACTCGATTTGCCAATCAACACACGCAGATCAGTTCGATAACTTATACAGCAGATATTTCTGAATCGTTTGTTAAACAAATGGAAAGTCTTAATATTATTGTCATTATCTTGATTGTCTGTGCTGGAGCATTGGCTTTTATCGTTTTATATAATCTCACGAACATCAATATCCAAGAAAGAAAAAGTGAGATTGCGACAATCAAGGTTTTAGGTTTTTATCCAAAGGAAGTTTATGATTATGTTTTTAGAGAAAATATTATGTTGTCTTTCATTGGTTCAATCTTAGGATTGGGTCTAGGAAAATATATTCATGCTTATTTGATCAAAACTGTAGAAGTTGATATGGCAATGTTTATTAGAAATGTACATTGGAGCAGTTATCTTTTTGCGATGATCTTAACAATGGCATTTACATTTTTTATTGATTTATTCATGAGAAAAGTATTAAAGAAAATTGATATGGTTGAGTCTTTAAAGAGTATAGAATAGATTTACTATCAGTATAAATGAAATTTAGGATATCTAAAAAAGAAGAAATTATTCATAAAAAATTAAAAAAAATTTAATTTCTCTAATCCCTTGCTATGACTGCATTTTGCGGGATTAAACAAATTGAAAAAGGGGATAGGGGTGGAAATTCGTTGATAAATACGTTATAATATAAATGTGTTTTTAGGAAGGAGGCAATGAATGGAAAGCCATACAAGAGAAAAAATAAATAAGATATTAAAAGATAAAGTTATGACAGATAAATTTGTTCATTTATTTGAAGAAAAAATTATGAACAGAAAAGCCATGTTTATTCCTATCTTAGGTGTCGCAACATTCATGTTAGTTGGTTATGCAGCTGCTGACACTGAAGCTCCAAAGATTCATACAAATCATTTGGAAATTTCTTATGGAGAAAAATTTGATGTTGATACGATTGACTTTAGTGATAATCGTGATGATAGAGATTCTATCATTGTAGAAGCAAACACTGCATCATTAAATGTTAATCAGTTAGGAGATTATACAATCGATGTAGTGGCTACTGATTCATTTAATAATCAGTCAACAAAGAAAATAACTGTTAGTGTTGTCGATCAAATTGGTCCAGAGTTTGAAACATTGGGATCAAGTGAAGGTTATGTTGTTGAAGTACCAGTTCATGGAAGTCGTGATCTTGCAAGTTATATCAAAGCTATTGATAATGTAGATGGAGATGTTACACCATTCTTACTTGCTGATAAGACATTAGATACTTCAAAATTAGGAACACAGACAATTACTTTAACTGCAAGTGATACTTCAGGAAATGAAACTGAAAAAACAGTTGAATTTGCGATCACTGATACAGTTGCACCAACAATTCATTTCAAAAAGGGTGCAGATACAACAGCAAGATTAGGGGCAGCCTTTAATTTAGCTGATTATGTTGAAATTAAAGACAACTATGATCAATCAATTTCTCCAAAAGTTGAAGGAAGTATTGATGTTAATAAAGAAAACGAAAAACAAACTTTAAATATTAGTGCAACTGATTCATCAGGAAATACTTCTACAGCTACATTAAATGTAACTGTAAGAGATGAAGATGCACCAGTGATTACTTTAACGCAATCACAAATTAATGTAACAGCTGGAACAACAGTTAATTTTGCACAATATTTAAGAAGTGCTACTGATAATAAAGACGGTGATTTAAAAGCAAAAGTCTCTATTCCAACAGTAAAAACAACGAGAGCAGGAACATATAGTGCTGTTTATTCAGTGAGTGATTCTGCAGGAAATAAAGGAACTGCTACATTAACAGTTAAGGTAAAGGCACCAGTGACTTCTGGTGGTTCTAATGTAGGAAGCTCATCTAGACCAAATTATTATGGAACATCAGTAGTAGGGGCTGCTTATTCAAGACTTGGATGTCCATATAAATGGGGAGCAGCTGGGCCAAATGCATTTGACTGTTCAGGTTTAGTGCAATGGTGTTATGCAAAAGCAGGTAAATCATTACCTCATTCATCAGGTGCTCTTGCAAGTTGTGGAACAAGAGTAAGTATCTCATCTGCAAAACCAGGAGATATCTTATGGAAACCAGGTCACGTAGGAATTTATATTGGTGGAGGAAAATACATTCATGCTCCTGTCTCTTATACACATCTGACGCTGCCGACGATATGCAGTGTGT
>CAMFRJ010000244.1 GCA_945981915.1 uncultured Erysipelotrichaceae bacterium | reverse complement strand
AAAGGTAAGACTTACAGATCACGGGAAAGACATATACAACAGCAGAATATACATGCGTCCGAGAAAAATTGGTGTTGACGAAGCTAATAACATATGGGAATTTTTTTGTACACAGAAGCAGGCATTTAATTTTTTCTTTTCATTCGCAGAAGATGTAGAAATAATTAGTCCTCCTGAACTTCGTAACAAGTTCGCAAAAAGCACAGCCAATATGGCAAAAATCTACTCGTCAGAACAATAAAAAACAGGGCTTGCTTTCATCTGAACAAATTCAGTGAAGGCAAGCCCTGTATCAGCCTCTTTAATACCTGCAACATCCAACCATTTCCATTCCTATCATTTTATTCATATCCAATATTTCTCTTAACTTATTACGCATAACCTTGTCCTCCTTTATAAACATCTTCTACCTATAATTATTATTATCCTTAATATAGTCAGTGAATTTGATAATAAATAAGAGGTGGAAATAATGAATCAAATCATGGAAAATGCAAAACAATTACAAGATGAATTAATTGAAATAAGAAGAACAATTCATCAAAACCCAGAAGCAGGAAAATCTTTGCCTCAGACAAAAGCTTTTGTGATGAAAAAATTAGAAGAGTATGGATATCAACCAAAGGAAATCTGTGAAAGTGGTATTGTTGCGACAATTGAAGGAACAAAATCAGGAAAAACAATTTTATTAAGAGCAGATATGGATGCTTTGGCTATTCAAGAAAAAGCACCTGTACCGTTTGCTTCAACTAATCAATATATGCATGCTTGTGGACATGATATGCATACGACTATGCTTCTTGGAGCTGCAAAATTATTAAAACAATATCAACAAGATATTCAAGGTACTGTTAAACTTGTCTTCCAAAGCGATGAAGAGGGTTTTACAGGTGCTAAAGCCATGTTGAAAGCAGGAGTGTTAGATAATCCTCATGTTGATGCTGGAATGGCATTACATGTCAATTCAGGAACACCTTCAGGTATGGTGTTATGTGGACTTGGAACATGCATGGCTGGATGTACACTCTTTCAAATTAAGGTCAAAGGAACAGGGTGTCATGGAGCGATGCCTGAAACTGGTGTTGATCCAATCAATATTGCAGCACATATCTATTTATCATTGCAAGAAATTGTATCAAGAGAAATCTCTCCAACCCAACCGGTTGCTCTTACAATTGGTAAATTTGTTGGTGGAAAAGCACCAAATATTATTCCCGAAGAAGTTGTATTAGAAGGAACAATTCGTACTTTAGATAGAGATCTAGCAAAAACAATATTCGAAAGAATTGAAACAATTTCTAAACAGACAGCAGCATTATTTAGAGGACAAGCGGAAGTTGTCGAAATTGCTTCTGCACCGCCATTGTTAAATAATGTGGAAATGGTAAAAGAAGTATCAGAGTATGTCAAAGAAATATGCTCACCAGAAAAAGTGATTGTCTTTGATAAAGGTGGTATGGGTTCAGAAGACTTTGCATCATATACTTATGATATTCCTTGTAGTTATCTATTATTAGGAGCAGGAACTTCACAGGAAAATGATCTCTATGGAAAACCAATGCATAATGAATGTGTTGTCTTTAATGAAGATATTTTACCTATAGGTAGTGCTATTTTTGTTCAAAGTGCTTTAAATTGGTTAAAAAATCACGTATAAAACAATATCTAAACAATATTGTTTTTTTTCATATATGAAAGATTTTTGCATATATTAAAGGGAAATGGAGGAGAAAATGAAAGATATTCAACTTTATATAACGCAATCAATGCATTTGCATTTGTTTTCAGCAAGAATTATGAAAGAACATGCTATATTCTTACAAGCAGGATTTACGCCTGCTAATCAAGATTTTTCTAAAGAGGCGAAAAACTTTCAACATCGATTTGAAGAATTATTGCAATTAGTTGTTCAATTAAGCCAAAACAATAACATTCATGAAAAGAGTCACAATGATGATGAAGTGACTTCTTATACGTTAGAAGCGGAAATTCGAACACAAAATTATACAGGAATAGTCATTGATCAAAATATAACGAAACAACAATTAAAAAATATATACCAAACAAGTCATAGTGTCGATGAAAAAACATTTTTACAAGTGCAACAAATCAATCAACAGGCCAAGAACTTATTAACACAATATATTTCTTATAAAGAAAGTCTCATTCATCATGTTCAACAATGTCATATGTTTACAGCAAACTATCCATTGTTATTGGATCATATCTTAAGAGAAGCCAACAACTATTATCAAAATTTATTGGATATAGAATCAGGAATCGATTTAAGTAAGAAAAATCAGGAAGAGTTGGAAAGGTTTTGGAATCAGATTATGATGGAACATGCTCTTTTCATACGAGGATTACTGGATCCTAGTGAAGCAAAGCTTATTCATTTATCAAATAACTTTGTAAGATCATATTCTCAATTACTACACAATATCAATCAAATATCACCATATTTGCATAACCAATCATTGGAAGAAACAATGAAATTAAAAGAATTTAAAGAGGCAGGAACAAAAGGAATACTTAATTGTCAGATCAAGTCTATTATTTTACCTTTATTAGCCGACCATGTTTTAAGAGCTGTCTCTTATACAC
>CAMFRJ010000243.1 GCA_945981915.1 uncultured Erysipelotrichaceae bacterium | reverse complement strand
ATACATTTTATTTAAAAATGTTTTTTTATAATGAGTGAGTGAAATGATTGAAAGAAGGAGTTGAAAATGATAATATATGTATGGATAAACGGAGGAATAAATGATGAAAAAAAGACCTATAGTTTTATGTATTATGGATGGGTATGGTATTTCTGAACGTATCGAAGGAAATGCGGTTAGACTTGCTAATACACCTAATTTAGATGATTTAATGGCAATGTATCCAACAACAACAATTTCTGCAAGTGGAATGCCAGTTGGGTTACCTGATGGACAAATGGGTAACAGTGAAGTTGGACATTTAAATATTGGAGCAGGAAGAACTGTTTACCAATCATTAACTTTAATCAATAAAGCTTTAAATGATAAAACATTTTTTGAAAACGAAAAATTCTTAAAAGCAATCCAACATGCAAAAGATAATGATTCAAAATTACATATTTGGGGATTATTATCAAATGGTGGTGTTCATTCATCAAATGAACATATTTATGGATTACTTGAATTAGCTAAACAACAAGGTTTAGACAAAGTCTATGTCCATGCTTTCTTAGATGGTAGGGATGTTGCACCTGATAGTGGTGTTGATTTCGTACAAGAATTAGTAGACAAAATGAAAGAAATTGGTGTTGGGGAAGTTGCATCAGTTTCTGGTAGATATTATGCAATGGATAGAGATAAGAGATTTGATCGTGTTCAATTGGCTTATGATGCTATCGTATGTCAAAAAGGTGAATCTTTTGATTGTCCAGTACAATATGTCAAAGATTCATATGCAAAAGATGTATTAGATGAATTTGTGATTCCTGGTTATAACAAAAATACTGAAGGAACTATCGATGATGGAGATTCAATTATTTTTGCAAACTTTAGACCTGATAGAGCTATTCAATTAGCAACAGTCATTACAAATCCTACTTTCTATGATGGATTTACTCCAGAAAAACAAGTGAAAGATCTAGAATTTGTATGTATGATGAAATATGCTGATAGTGTTAGAGGAGAAATTGCATTTGTATCACCAGCATTAACAAATACTTTAGGTGATTACTTATCAGCAAAAGGATTAAAACAATTACGTATTGCGGAAACTGAAAAATATGCGCATGTGACTTTCTTCTTTGATGGTGGTGTTGATAAAGAAATTGAAGGAGCAACACGTGTTTTGGTTAATTCACCAAAAGTTGCAACTTATGATCTTCAACCAGAAATGTCTGCTTATGAAGTCAAAGATAAATTAATTGCTGAATTAGATAAAGATATTCATGATGTTGTTATTGTGAACTTTGCTAACTGTGATATGGTTGGTCATACAGGTGTTATTCCAGCTGCAATTCAAGCTGTTAGCGTCGTTGATGAATGTATCGGTGAAGTTTATGAAAAAGTATTGGAATTAGGTGGAACAATGTTGATTACTGCTGATCATGGTAACGCTGAAGAAGAATTAGATGAAGAAGGTAATCCATTTACTGCTCATACAACAAATGTTGTTCCTTTAATTGTGACAAATTCTCACCTTGAATTAAAAGAAGGTGGAAAATTAGGAGATCTTGCTCCTACAATCTTACAATTATTAGGATTACCAATTCCTCAAGAAATGGATGGGGAATCATTATTGAAATAATGAAAAAGTTCATATTGATTTCATTAATCATATGTATGATAAGTGGGTGTAGCTTTGCTACATCCACTCATGTTATAGTCAAAGATTTTTCAAAAGAACAACTGATTGAAGTGGATTACACGCATCTTCAAGAAAAAATGAAAAATAAAGATAGCTTTGTTTTATACATTGGGCGTCCTGATTGCAAGGATTGTCAGGAATTTGAACCATATCTCAAAGAATATTTGCATCAAAATAATGGTGTCTATCTTTATTATTTTAATACAAAGGTTTATCGGGACCTTGCTAAAAAAGAAAATGCTGATCAAAAAGATAAAGATTTTTATGATAGGTTGTATAGGGAATTAGATTTTTCATGGACACCTACTTTAAAGTTTATTTATCAAGGGAAAAATGAAGAGAGTTATACTTATTTAGATAAAGACTATTATTCGATAAGTGATAACAATGAAAAACAAAAAAAGAAACAGGAATATATCGATCTATTAACTCAATGGTTAAATAATATATTTGTAGAGGAGGATGTCAATGAAGAAATGTCCAAAATGTCATAGAAATATTCCAAGTGATGCAAATATTTGCCCTTATTGTGGGACACCACAGCCTGGGTATCAACCGATGAAAAGAACACCTCAGAATAAAAAACCAATGCTTTTTTATTACATGTTATCTCTTGTATTGATTCTTGCACCTATGTTTTTAACATATTTGTTTGCTTTCGATTCTATAGATAATAGTGGAATTTTATCATCAAAGGAAACAATCACTTTATCTGCTTATACCAAGAGTCAAAGAGAAGAAGTCAGATATCAGTATCAATCTCTAGCTGATTTTTCTAAGAAGGTTACAAATAGTGATCCGTATGTTAAAAAAATAAATGTTGTAGAAGATCGTTTACAACAACTTATTCCTCATCAACAATTTGAAAAAGATTATCTTTTTCAAATTACCCAAAATAATAATACTGTCTCTTATACACATCTCCGAGCCCACGAGACTA
>CAMFRJ010000242.1 GCA_945981915.1 uncultured Erysipelotrichaceae bacterium | reverse complement strand
GAGATCTACACACTGCATATCGTCGGCAGCGTCAATGTGTATAAGAGACAGATGTATAGGTGCTGCAATTCTTCCACCACGATTAATAAATTCTGAACAATCAAAACGATTAACAGGCATAATCGGTGCATAACCTAATAAACCACCAAATTCAACAGTATCTCCTACTTTTTTATTTGAAACAGGTATAATTCTTACTGCAGTTGTCTTTTGATTGATCATTCCAATGGCCATTTCATCTGCGATAATACCAGAAACTGTAGCAGCTGATGTATCTCCAGGGATAGCAATCATATCTAATCCAACAGAACAAACACATGTCATTGCTTCTAATTTTTCAAGTGTCAATGCTCCTTTTTCTACAGCGTTAATCATTCCCTGATCTTCACTGACTGGTATAAAAGCACCGCTTAATCCACCAACATATGATGAAGCCATGACCCCACCTTTTTTCACTTGATCATTTAATATAGCTAATGCAGCAGTTGTTCCAGGTGCCCCGACACTTTCTAGTCCCATTCCTTCTAAACAATCGGCAATACTATCACCTATTGCTGGTGTTGGAGCTAAAGATAAATCAATAATTCCAAAAGGGATGTGTAAGGCTTTTGAGGCTTCTTGTGCAACAAGCTGTCCTACTCTGGTTATTTTAAATGCTGTTTTTTTAATTGTTTCACATAATGTTCCAAAATCTTGACCTTTGCATTGATTAATTGCATTTCTCATGACACCTGGTCCACTGACTCCAACGTTAATGATCGAATCAGCTTCACTTACTCCATGAAATGCTCCTGCCATAAACGGATTGTCATCAGGCGCATTACATAATACAACCAATTTAGCACATCCAATAGAATCATTGTCTTTTGTTAAATCTGCAGTTTTTTTGATAATTTCACCCATTAATTTGACAGCATCCATATTGATACCTGTTTTTGTTGAACCAACGTTGACAGAACTACAAACATTTTGTGTTATTTTCATTGCTTCAGGAATAGATTCAATCAACAGTTTTTCTGATGGTGTCATTCCTTTTGATACAATTGCACTATAACCACCAATAAAATTAACTTTTAATTCTTTAGCGCATTTATCTAAAACAAGGGCAATTTTGACAAAGTCTTCTGTCGAATGACATGCATTTGATCCTACAAAACCAATTGGTGTAACAGAAATACGTTTATTGACAATAGGAATACCATATTTCTTTTCTATCGTTTCACCTGTAGCAACTAAATCTTTAGCAACTGTCGTAATTTTTTGATATATGTTAGAACATAAAACATCTATATCATGATCCATACAATCTAACAAGCTAATTCCTAATGTAATTGTACGAACATCAAGATTTTCGTGTTCAATCATATTATTTGTTTCAGAAACTTCAAATAAATTAATCATATCATTCTCCTCTTTTAAATACGATGCATTTTATTAAAAATATTTTCATGTTGTAATTTGATGTTAACACCAATAGCTTGACCTAAAGAATCTAATTCTTCGCAAATAGTTCCAAATTGTTTAACTGATTCGTTTAATTCAATAATCATCATCATATTAAAATAACCTTGAATAATTGTTTGAGAAATATCTAAAATATTCAATTTATTTTCAGCAAGATATGTACAAACTTTTGCAATAATTCCTACTTGATCTTTTCCAACAACTGTAATAATTCCTTTTTCCATTGTTTCTCCTCCTAATTTGTTATAGATTATAACATAAGCACTACAAATAAAAAAGAGAAAAAAAGACTTCTCTAAAGAAGTCTTTTTATAAAACTTATTCACCCATCATAGCTTTAGCTTTTTTGTAAACACCTTCACCATTCATCATACCATAATCTTTCATATCAATGACATCACATGGTTTTTGAACTCCAGCATTAGCCATAGCTTTTTCAATTGTTGATTTTTGGAATCTAACTTGTGGGCCAAGTAAGATGCAATCTACATCAGCAACTCTTTTTTCTCCTTCAGAAATAGGTAATGCAAAAATTTCAACTTCATCACCCATAGCTGCAGCAGCTTTTTCCATTTTCGTAACTAATAAGCTAGTTGACATACCTGCAGCACATACTAACATAATTTTTTTCATATCACTATATACCTTCCTTTTTTAATTTATAAAAGGGAGATACCTCTCCCGTTTATAATGACTACAAAATTATTATCCTTCGATCATTTTTTTAGCCATAGCGAATACAGCTTTACCGTTCATTGTTCCGTAATCTCTCATATCAATGACATCAACAGGAATTGGTCCAGCTTTACGTCCAGCAGCTAATTTTTCAATAGCAGATTTTTGGAATCTAACTTGTGGGCCAAGTAAGATAACATCTACATCTTCTAATACTCTTGGTGCATCAGAGAATGGTAATGCGAAAATTTTGCATTCATATCCTTCATCTTTAGCAGCAGCTTCCATTTTAGTAACTAATAAGCTAGTTGACATACCTGCTGAGCAAACTAATAAAATTTGTTTCATTTTTATAACACTCCTTTTTTTAACCTACTCATATTTTATCAATATTTAAGTTAATTGTAAACCCTTTCTTAAACGTTTTTTTGACAATCAAAAATTGGAATTTTTCAATAAAATATAATATCTGTCTCTTATACACATCTGACGCTGCCGACGATATGCAGT
>CAMFRJ010000241.1 GCA_945981915.1 uncultured Erysipelotrichaceae bacterium | reverse complement strand
ATCAATGGTGTCCATCATTATGCTTTATACCCTGTCTGGTTATTGAATACAACTTATAATGGTAAAAAATATACTTTTGTGATGAATGGTCAAACTGGAAAATTTGTAGGTGATCTACCAATGGATAAAGAAGCTTTTGCCAAGTGGTTTTTCGTCATTGCAGTGATTGCATCTGCTTTTATCTTTCTTATCATGTGTTTGGTATTGAGGTAGTCCTATGAAAAAAATAATATTATCTTTATTGACTTTTATCACTGCATTTTTGATTTGGATGACACCAGTTTATGGTGAAGGAGAAATCAGATGTTATGACGGGGCTAATTTATTAACATCTTCAAAGCAACAAGAACTCAATGACAGGTTGAATTCTTTATCGCATAAACATGATTTTGACATTTTTGTTGTGACAACACAATCTTTAGAAGGAAAGACAAGTACTGCCTATGCTGATGACTTCTTTGATGAACATATGTATGGCATGGGTTCAGGAGAAGATGGTATCTTACTTTTGATTTCTATGGAAAATAGAGATTGGGCGATTTCTACGTGTGGTTTTGGAATTCAGGCTTTTACAGACGCTGGTCAAGAGTATATGGTCAGTCAATTCAAACCATACTTATCTGATGGAGATTTTGATGAAGCTTTCGATTGCTTTGTCGATCTTTGTGATGATTACATAGTACAGGCAAAAAAAGGAAAGCCTTATGATTCCTCATCGCTTCCTAAAAAACCTATCCAATTATATTGGATTGTTATCGCTATTATCGGTGGATGCCTGGTTTCTTTTATCATTATGATGTGTTTTAAAGCACAATTAAAAACAGTAAGATATCAGCCTTATGCAGGCGATTATGTAAGCAATTTGAAAATCAATCGACAACAAGATCTTTATTTATATCGTAATGTGACAAGAAGAAGGAAACCGGAAAAAACATCAAGTAGTGGTAGTTCTACTCATCGTTCTTCTTCAGGAAGAACTCATGGGGGCTCAAGTGGACATTTTTAAGAGAACGTTGGTTCTCTTTTCTTTTTTGTTGTTTTGGTGTAAGATACTTCATGGGTGAAAGAAATGAATAGAGAAGAATTAATAGAAATAATCAATGAAGATATTGTTGATCAAGCACAATTTTATGATAGTCAACATTTACCAATGCAGCTCTCTTGGGCAATGTATAACTATGGACATAATGATGATTATCAGATTATTGCTTTTGTTGATGCAAGTCAAACTCATGATGGGACAATTGGTTTGATCTTTACTGAAACAGCTGTCTATTTTTGTTTTAAAAATCCTGATAGTTTTCGTTATGGAGATATCGTTCATTTATCATTAGTTTGGGATAGTGATCATGAAAGATTTTACGCAAAAATTCAAACAACAATGAAGACATTTGTATTTAAAAATAACTATTTGAATTTAGAAAATTTGATTAAAACTTTATCTGATATTACCAATCAAAAAATTGATTTTGTGATGGATCCTTATTTGAAGGTAGCACATTTTGTACCAATTATTCTAAATGATCTCGAAAATGATGTTTATGAAGATCTGGAATTAACATCATTACAACAACAACAGATTCAAGATATTTATCATGAATTAGAGATGGCAAAACAATTGACAGGGTTAGATTATCAAGATGAAATGAGAGCATTATGTCGCTATTGTTTAGATTTTTTTGAACAGTTTGGTTTAGAGAGTGAAGAAATTGATGCTTTAAATCAATCACAAGCATTTTTTGATCAAAAAGATCAACAAGAAAACGATCAATTAGAAGGTGCTAAAAAATGGTTTGATGAGATGAGCGAAAGTTATCGTCAAGGTCATACAGAAATGTATGATCAATTAAAAAGTACAATGGATCATTTGGGTATAGATGAAGAAGCATTAAAAAACATGTCACCTGAAGAAGTTGATCAATATGTCAAAGATATGTGTAAAAAATTTGGTATTTCGCAAAGCATGTTTGATAAGCTCAAAGACCGTTTTGGACGATGATTTTCTAAATTGGAAAACGAACATATTTTTTTATAAGTATGATATATTTATTGATGGGTGAAGAAAATGATAAAGCTAATTGTATGTGATGTGGATGGAACAATTATAGATAAATTAAATCAATTTAATCAAGATGAATTGAAAAAGATTCATGAAAAGATGGATCAGGGCGTCCAATTTATGTATGCTTCAGGAAGAGATTTCAACATGATGTCTAAGGTGTTTGAAAGAAGTGATATTTACGGTGAAATGATCATTAATAATGGAACACAGTTTAGAAATTATGAAGGAACAGTCAATGAATGGCATCCGATGAAAGAAGATGCTTTTAGAAAGATGATAGAAATTTTACAAAAATATAATTATCATATTTCTATTCATACGACAAAAGGAAAATATATTCTTGTTGATTATGATACATATTGGAATTGGCATGTTGAACTTTTAAAGGCTGATAGAAAGGTCGATAGTATTGATGATTTGCCAGATGCAACTTTCTTTAGAAGAGATGGTTATTTAAATGATTGTACTTCTGTTCAATCGATAGATGAGATGTATCAACAGGGAGCTTTACCTTTAAAAGTAGATGCCAGACATTTAAATCCCCAAGAAGCGATGGGTGTTAAGGCTGTCTCTTATACACATCTCCGAGCCCACGAGACTAAGGCG
>CAMFRJ010000240.1 GCA_945981915.1 uncultured Erysipelotrichaceae bacterium | reverse complement strand
CTATAATTATTATAAAAAGAACTCAATTCTTCATCATGAACATTGACTTTCTCATATATCCTTTGTGTTTCTTGATAAAGCGACAATGCTTGATCAAGTTGACCAAAAGCACGATACATCGTTGCTATATTTAAAAAAGATGTCGCTTGATATAAAGTATGATCATAACCTTTAACACTGAGAATATTGATAAGCTGCAAGGCAACCCTATTTCCATCCTCTTTTTGACTCGTTACACGATAATATCCAATCAATTCATTTAAAATAAATAATAACACTTCTTCATTTTCTTCATTCATCGCTTTTATAGCTATATCCATCATATAAGCATATGCGTTATCTAAACTTTCTTTATAAAGAAGATCTAATTGTTGTTGTATAACATGTATATTCATACTCTTTTAAAAAATAGACATTTTAATCATGTCTATTCAATGCTGCTTTCATTCCTGATAAAATAACATTTCTTGCCTTGATAGCGTCTTCTTTACTTAATGGTTCAATGCCTTTTAATGGATATTCATACCCAAGTTCTTCATATTTAACAATTCCCATCGTATGATATGGTAAAACATCTAAGGCCCTGATATGTTGAAGTGTTGCGATAAACTCACCTAATTGAAAGAGATAATGATCATTTTGTGTGATTGTTGGAACAACAACATGTCTAATCCAAATATCAATTCCTTTGGAATCTACATACTTTGCAAATTTTAAGATCATTTCATTCGGTTGTTTTGTTAATTTTTGATGTTCCTGAGGATTAATATGTTTAATATCTAACATCACTAAATCCGTAACCGCTAATAAGCGATTGACTTTTTTCAAATAGTCTTCATTTTCACGAAACATAATTCCTGAAGTATCTAAACAAGTGTGAATATTGTTTTGGTGACATTTTTCAAACAATTCAGTTAAAAAATCTATTTGCATCATCGGTTCTCCACCTGTACACGTGATTCCTCCATTTTTATAAAACTCTTTTTTACTGTTATACATTGCTATGATTTCATCAGTTGACATCATTTCTCCACAATTAGGTTTCCAGGTATCAGGATTATGACAATAAGCACATCTCATTGGACATCCCTGAAAAAAAACGACAAAACGGATTCCTGGTCCATCAACTGTTCCACAACTTTCTGTAGAATGTATATATCCTTTCATACTCTCACCATCTTTCATGACTATTCTAACACAAACATTTCAAAATATCATTTTCTATACCTACAAAAATAACAAGAAGTCATTTATAATAGTATTATATTGTTCGAAAGGAAGATATTATGAAAAACAAAATGAACGCTCGTTTCCACAATCTTCAAGGTGGATTATTTTCAAAAGTGACAAAAGCTGATGTAGGCGAAAATTCAGGTCGTCTCATGGAACAAGGATATACTTTTATGTCATGGGCTGATCCTTTTTTCCCAGACCCTTCATTACCTGAATCAATCAAACAAGTACTCATTGATGAAATCAACCAAGGTTTGGTTTCTCATTATACGATGCCCATTGGAAATTTAGAACTACGCACTTTAATTGCCCAAAGACTCAAGAAAAAATATCATGTTGACCTTGATCCAACCAGAAATATTTTAATTACTCCTGGTTCAGATTCAGGACTGATTTATGCAATGATGCCATTTTTACAAGAAGGTGATGAAGTGTTAATTCCTGATCCAAGTTACCCTTCAAACTTCTTAGATGTGCAATTATGTGGTGGTAAAGCTATTCATGTTCCTTTATCACCAAAAAACAATTATCAATTAGATATATCAGAATTTGAAAAAAGATTAACACCACATACCAAAATGGTTGTCATCACTCATCCAAACAATCCCACTGGGACTGTCTTTAATAGACAATCTCTTGAAGCATTATGTCATTTTATTATTCAAAATGATCTGATCCTCATTTGTGATCAAGCATTTGAAGATCATATCTATGATCAATTAGAAATGATTGCTCCAATGTCTATTGAAGGTATGTTTGAAAGAACTGTAACTGTTTTTTCTATTTCTAAAGGATTAGGATTATCAGGTTTTAGAGTTGGTTATTTGGTGTCAAATGACCAATTTATGGATGTCTATTATGGTGGAACTGTCAATGTTTTAGGAGCAACCAATACATTGGCTCAAAAAGCTGCAATTGCTGCTTTAAAAGATGAATCGATTCTTCAACGCTATCATCAAGAATTATTTATTCGCAGAAATGATGCTTATGAAATATTAAGCTCGATTCCACATGTCAAAGCTATTCAACCAGAAAGTGGTATCTTATCATGGATAGATGTTTCAAAACTTGGAACAAGCAGTGAAGTGGCCCAATATCTTTTAGAACATGGTCATATTTCTGTCAATGAAGGAACTCCTTATGGATATCAAGGTGAAGGCTATTTACGTATTGTTCATGCTTGTTTTGATTCAAGACAAAAAGCGATAAAAGCATTACAAACCATTAAAGATTGTCTCATTCAATTGGGTAAAGAAAAAGGATTAGCTGACTAATCCTCTTTTTTTACCCAAGAATCAATAATTGCTCTTGCAGAACGATTCATTTCTGCTCTAAAATCTGCGAAGAATTTTCTTTTCGCAAATGATGCAATATAATTTGCTAATTCTTCATCATTTTTTCCTGATTGTTTTTTAAACATTTCTTTTGTTTCTTCAATTGATTTATGA
>CAMFRJ010000239.1 GCA_945981915.1 uncultured Erysipelotrichaceae bacterium | reverse complement strand
GTTATATAGCAATATATTTGTTAGAACATAAGATAAGATTATGATTTAAAAAAAGAATGAGGATGGGAATATGTTGTTTATGAAAAAATTCTCTTTTTAGATAGTTGCATTAAAGAGGGGAGAGGGAAGAATGAAAGATATGCAAAAGACAATAAGACAGATGATTCTTATTGTCATTGATGCAATCAGTGTGATCTTAGCACTTTATGGATCACTTGTGTTGAGATTTAATGGACTCATTGAAAAACAATATTTACATCATGCCAATGCACTGGTGATTATAGTTGTGGCTTTATCAGTAATTATTTTTTCATTAAATAGGTTGTATCATAGTTTATGGCAATTTGCTTCTGTTATAGAACTCAAGAATATCTTGATAGCAACGCTTTTATCAAGTTTTGTCAATATTGCCTTATTTGAAGTAACAGGAAACAAATTACCAAGATCATGTTATATTATTTATTTTCTATTATTAACAATGTTTGTAGGAGGAAGCCGTTTCTCTTATAGACTTATTAGACTGATTAAAAAAGATTTTCCAACAAAAGAGAAACGTGAACTTGAAAAAGTCATGATCGTTGGTGCTGGTGAAGCTGGAGAAAAGATTTATCGAGAAATCTATACATCACAAAATATATATAAAGAGGTTGTTTGTTTTATCGATGATGATAAAACAAAGATAGGAAGAAGAATTCATGATGTTTTGATTTATGGAGGACGTCATGATATACAAGAAGCCTGTGATAAATATAAAATAGATGAAATATTAGTAGCGATGCCTTCTATTGATCAAAAAGAGATGGCAGAGATTTTAAATATATGTAAAGATACAAAATGTAAGATCAAAAAGCTACCTGGTATTTATCAGATGGTTAATGGAGATGTTCATTTATCTGATTTTAAAGAAGTAGAAGTTCAAGATTTACTTGGTAGAGATCCAATCGAAGTCAATCTTTCTGAGATTATGGACTATGTCACTAATCAAGTGGTTATGGTGACAGGTGGAGGAGGATCAATTGGATCTGAGCTTTGTCGACAAATTGCAGCAGCAAAACCAAAACAATTGATAATTGTTGACATTTATGAAAACAATGCGTATGATATTCAACTGGAACTCAAACATGATTATCCACAGTTGAATTTAGAAACAATGATTGCCTCTGTAAGAAATACAGATAAAGTCAATGATTTGTTTAAAAAATATCATCCGGATATTGTTTATCATGCAGCAGCACATAAACATGTGCCATTGATGGAAGATTCACCAAATGAAGCGGTGAAAAATAATGTCTTTGGAACATTAAATGTTGCTAGAGCATGTGATCAATATAAAACAAAGAGAATGATTCTGATTTCAACAGATAAAGCTGTTAATCCTACAAATGTGATGGGAGCAACAAAACGTATGTGTGAAATGATTGTTCAAACTATCAACAAACAATCACAAACAGAGTTTGTGGCTGTCAGATTTGGAAATGTTTTAGGATCTAATGGTTCTGTGATCCCACTCTTTAAAAAACAAATTAAAGCAGGTGGACCAGTGACAGTGACACATCCTAATATCATCAGATATTTCATGACAATACCAGAAGCTGTTTCACTTGTTTTACAAGCAGGAGCTTATGCTAAAGGTGGTGAAATCTTTATCTTAGATATGGGGAAACCTGTCAAGATAGCAGATATGGCCAGAAACTTGATTAAATTATCAGGTTATGAACCTGATATTGATATCAAGATAGAATATACTGGATTAAGACCTGGTGAAAAACTGTATGAAGAACTTTTGATGAAAGAAGAAGGATTACAGGATACACCAAATAAATTGATACATATTGGAAAACCTATTGAACTTGATGAAGATTCATTGTTTGATAGATTAAATCATCTAAAAGATGAAGCTTATAAAGAAACAAATGATATTAGAACATTAATTAAAGAAATTGTTCCTACATATCAACCAAAAGAAAACTAATCACACTGCCAAATGGTATTGGTTTGAAGTGATTCCTACCATTCATTATTTGGCAGTGTCATAGATAAACTTGTCAGTGTGAAAAATGTTAAGAGTTGTTTAATCGTCGCTTTGTCGCGTTAATCAAGATTAACTGTTATATCAAAACCGAGTTGAATTATTGTCATAATTCAATAGGCGAAGCATACCCAAAAATGGAGGTTTCATGATGTATGATAATTGGTATGCCGTTCAAGTGAGAACGGGTCAAGAAGAAAAGATTGTTGAAGCATGTCAATTATTAGTGAATCAACATGCTTTAGAAGAATGTTTTATTCCTAAATATAAAAGAATGAAAAAATATAAAGGAAAATGGCATCAAATTGATGCTATTTTATTTACAGGTTATATTTTTATGATCAGTGATCATATTGATGAATTATTTAATGAATTAAAAAAAATACCTGATTTAACAAAGATATTAGGTAATGATGGAAAATGCATTGTCCCTATTAGAAAAGAAGAAGCAATGTTTTTAACAAGGTTTGGAGGTAACAGTCATATCGTTGATATGTCTTTAGGTTATATAGAAGGAGACATCATCAAGATTACAAATGGTCCATTAATGGGCTATGAAGGACAAATCGTCAAGATAGATCGACATAAGCGTATCGCTTATATCGATATCTCTTTATTTGATCAAATCACACGTGTACAAGTTGGATTAGAAATTATTAGTAAAAGACCATAGGATACTATGTTCTTTTTTTATT
>CAMFRJ010000238.1 GCA_945981915.1 uncultured Erysipelotrichaceae bacterium | reverse complement strand
ATAACAAAAAGAGGAGTGATCGTATGAAAGTCGTTGTTGGTGCAGGAGGAACAGGAGGACATCTTTATCCTGCTTTAGCTCTTGTTGATTATATAAAAAAACAACAGCCTGATTCACAGTTTTTGTTTATTGGAACAAAAGATCGTTTAGAATCACAGGTTGTTCCCCAAATGGGATATGATTATGTAGGTTTAAATGTCAAAGGTTTGGTTGGGAATCCATTGAAAAAAGCCTATGCAGCATTATTATTTGTCAAATCAATATCAGCTGCAAAAAAAGAAATAAAAAAATTTAAACCTGATATTGTTGTAGGTTTTGGAGGATACCCAAGTGCAAGTGCTATTGAAGCAGCCTTTGGTTTAAAAATCAAAACTTTAATTCATGAACAAAATTCTATCATTGGTCTTACAAATAAAATATTGATCAAAAAAGTTGATAAAATTATTTGTTGTTACCAAAAAGCCTATCAGGAATTTCCTCAGGAAAAAACGTTATTGTTAGGAAATCCTCGTGCGAGTGTCATTTCTCATGAAGTACCTCATGAGATCCATGATAAATATCATTTAGATAAAAATAAAAAATTAGTGACAATCGTCATGGGATCGTTAGGTTCAAAAAGTGTCAATGACATCATGATTGAAGCTATTGAAAAACTAAAAAATAAAAAATATCAAGTTCTTTATGTTACAGGAAAACCTTATTATGATACAATGAAACAATATGAAAACGATAATGTCAAGATTGTTCCATATATTGATGATATGCCATCTGTGATGCATGCAACTGATTTGATCATCTCTCGTGCAGGAGCGAGTACTTTATCAGAAATCACTGCTTTAGGGGTCCCTGCTATTTTGATACCAAGTCCTTATGTTGCCAGCAATCATCAAGAATATAATGCTTTAGAGTTGGTCAATGCAAATGCTGCGAAAATGATTCTAGAAAAAGAACTCCAAGTTGATCGTTTGATTGATATGATGGATAGCATGATCAATGATGATACAACGCTTTGTGTATTAAAAGAAAATGCTAAGAAATTGGGAAGACCACAAGCTTGTCAAGATATATATCGTGTGATGACAGAAATGTTAGGTGATACAAATGAAATATGATGAATATTATCAAGAATTGGTTCGTTTAGATGTAGGAACGATCTTAAGAGATGAACCTTTGTATAAACATACGACTTATCGTGTGGGAGGCCCTGCGCGCTTGTTTGTTAAAGTCAAAGATTTAGATAGCTTGATTCAAACGATTAAATATTGTCGTAAACATCGCATCAAGTTATTTGTCATAGGTAGAGGCTCTAATTTGCTTTTCTCGGATAAAAGCTTTAATGGGATGATCATTTCATTGGAAAATTTTCATCAATATAAGATCAATGGTCATCAGGTCGTTGCCCAATGTGGTGTGCCAATGATCAAATTAGCTTATGATTGTGCCAAGGTAGGATTGAGTGGTTTTGAATTTATGGGTGGTATTCCAGGAAATATCGGTGGTGGTATTTTTATGAATGCAGGAGCTTATAAATCAAGTATTAGTGAAGTTGTTGAATCGGTAACGATTTTAGATGAACATCTCCAATTGGTGACACTTTCAAAAGAAGAAATGGATTTTGGATATCGTCATTCAATTATCCAAGATCATAAAAAATGGATCATTATTGAAGCAACGTTTCAATTAACAACCAAAACAGTCAAAGAAGTCAATGATTTGTTGGATAAGAGAAAAGAAAGAAGAATGTCTACACAGCCATGGAACCAGCCAAGTGCAGGAAGTGTTTTTAGAAATCCAGAAACTGGAGCTGCCTGGAAATATATCGATGATGCAGGTTTAAGAGGTTATGAAATTGGAGGAGCACAGGTTTCTCCTAAACATTCTAACTTTATTGTCAATAATGGGTATGCCTCTGCAAAAGATATCTATGATTTGATCTTTTATGTTCAAAAAGTCATTGATGAAAAGTTTCATGTTCAATTGAAACCAGAAGTTCGTTTTATTAATTGGGAGTCTTAATGAAATTAAAGAAGAAGAAAAAAAATCCTGCCTATTTATATAATGAACATGATGTGAATCAAGTTCAGTATATAAGAAAGAAAATTAAAAAGAAAAAGAAAAAAAGGCGCCAAAGATTTGTTCTTATCGTTGTTCTTATTATTTTAGCCATGTGTTTCTTTTATAGTGATCTTAGTAAAGTTCAATCAGTGAAGGTGACAGGCTGTCAAAGAATAGATGAAAACTTTATTATTGACAATGTGTCTGTCAAAGCACATGAGACTTATTTTTTTAATGTTGATAAAAACAAATTAAAAAAAGAAGTTGAAAAAATGTTGTTTGTAAAAAAAGCAACGATTTCAAAGTCGTTATTTGTCAATGTGACCATTTCTATTGAAGAAGATGAACCTATATCATATTGTTATATCAATAATATCTTATATGTTGTTGATCAAAAGGGAAATATGGAAGAAGATAAGGAACAAAAATGGTTATCTTATGTACAAAGGACACCACAGGCTATGAACTTTGATTTAGAAAACTATCAGAAATTTGTGAAAGAATATGTAAAACTTCCTTCAGTGGTAAGAAATCAAATTTCAAGCATCATCTTTGAACCTAATGAGAAGGATAAAACAAAATGTCGCTTTGAATTAGATGATGGAAAAGTTTTCTATATTCGTATTGAAAATATGGCAAAACAGTTAACATCTTCAAATTATTATTTAG
>CAMFRJ010000237.1 GCA_945981915.1 uncultured Erysipelotrichaceae bacterium | reverse complement strand
GATGGCGAAGAAATTAATAAATTATTAAGTGAAGAACATTTTGATCCTGCAGAATATATTGTTTAAAAGAATTATTGATTTTTTATACATAATTTAATATAATCTTGTTAATCCGATGAACAAGATTAAATAGTATGATCATGATAGAGACAAGGTGGTTGGTGGAAACCTTGATGAAAGTACTGTGGGACACTTGTGAGGAATTACTTGCAAAGAGTAATCGTTGATCACGTTAAGATCTAAAGAGCGTAGAAATTACGAATTAAGGTGGTACCGCGTGAATAACGTCCTTAAATAGGACGTTTTTATATTTAAGGAGGAAAATTATGGGTTATAGTGCACCAAGAGGTACGGTAGATATTTTACCAGGACAAAGTGAAAAATGGATTCGTTTAGAACAATTATTAAGAACAATCTCAGCAAATTATAATGTTAAAGAAATGAGAACGCCAATTTTTGAACATGCTGAATTGTTTAATAGAGCTGTTGGTGATACAACAGATGTTGTCTCTAAAGAAATGTATACTTTTCAAGATAAAAAAGGAAGATATGTTTCTCTAAGACCTGAAGGGACAGCAGGGATTGCAAGAGCTTATGTAGAAAATAAGATGTATGGTTTGCCAGAAAAACTTCAAAAAGTTTATTATATGGGGCCTATGTTTCGATATGAAAGACCACAAAATGGTCGTCAAAGACAATTTCATCAATATGGAGTAGAAATGTTAGGGGTAGAATCTCCATATGTTGATGTAGAATGTATGTTAATGGCTGTCACAGTCGTTGAAGCTTTAGGGTTAAAGAATGTCACTTTACATATCAATTCTTTGGGTGATAATGAATCAAGAGATGCTTATCGAGAAGCATTGAAAAATCATTTTCGTCCATATTTAGATGAATTATGTGGTGACTGTCAAGCACGTTTTGAAAAAAATCCGTTACGTATTTTAGATTGTAAAGTGGATGCTTCACATCCAGCAATGAAAAATTCACCAAAAACGATTGATTACTTAAGTCAATGTGCAAAAGAACATTTTGATAAAGTCTGCTCTTTATTAGATGATTTAGAAGTTCAATATGTAGTTGATACGAATTTAGTACGTGGTTTAGATTATTATTCACATACTGTATTTGAAATTATTTCAGATGATCCAAAATTGGGAGCTGGGGCAACAGTTGGTGGCGGAGGTCGTTATAACGGTCTTATTGAAGAATTAGGAGGTCCTGCTACACCAGGTGTAGGTTTTGCTTTTGGTATGGAAAGATTGTTATTGGCTTTAGATGATGATAATGAAGAAGATGAAGAAGGATTGGATTGTTATGTCATGCCTTTAGGAGAGCAAGCAAAGGATCTGGCAATGCAAATCATTACTATGTTAAGAGCCAATGGTTTTACATGTGATATGGATTATTCATCAAGAGGTTTAAAAGGACAATTTAAATCTGCTGATCGTTTTCATGCTCATTTTTCTATTATTTTAGGAGATGAGGAAGTAGAAAAGGAAGTTGTCAATATCAAATGCAATCATGAAAGAACACAAGAAGTTGTTCCTTTAGAAAAAATTGTAGAACATCTTGAAAACCATTTAGTAGGAGGTCATGATCATGAATAGAACACATAATAATGGTGAATTAAGAATTGATAATGTTGGTGAAGTAGTTGAATTAAAAGGTTGGGTTGCTAAAAAAAGAAATTTAGGAGCTTTAGTATTTATTGATCTAAGAGATAGATATGGAATGACACAAATTATTGTCAATGAATCCATGGAAAATATTGCGCGTGAAATCAAAAATGAATATATCATTTATGTCAAAGGGACAGTTGTTGAACGTTCTAGTAAAAATCCAAATATGCCAACTGGAGATATTGAAATTGATGCAAATGAAATAAAAATCATTAATAGTGCTAAGACACCACCTATTATTGTCTCTGATGATACTGATGCATTAGAAGATAAAAGAATGCAATATCGTTATTTAGATTTAAGAAGACCAGTTATGCAAAAAAATATTCTTGTGCGTCATCAAATTACTAAAAGTATTAGAGAATATCTAGATACTTTGGGGTTTGTTGATATTGAAACACCTTATCTTAATAGATCAACTCCTGAAGGAGCAAGAGACTTTTTGGTTCCTTCTAGGGTTCATCATGGGGATTTTTATGCCTTGCCTCAATCACCACAATTATTTAAACAGTTATTGATGGTTGCAGGGTTTGAAAGATATTATCAAATAGCTAGATGCTTTAGAGATGAAGATCTACGAGCAGATAGACAACCTGAATTTACACAAGTTGATGTAGAAATGTCATTTATGACAACAGATGAAATATTAGAAATTGGGGAAAAGATGGTGGCAAAGGTCATCAAAGATGTCAAAGGTATTGATGTTCCTTTACCACTTCCTCGTATGACATGGCATGATGCCATGGAAACATATGGGATTGATAAACCAGATATTCGTTTTGATATGAAATTAGTCAATTTGAATCAGACAGTGAAAGATGTTGATTTTATGGTCTTTAAGTCAGCGTTAGAAAATAATGGTTATGTCAAAGGCATCAATGTTAAAAATCAAGCATCTCATTTTTCACGAAAGAAAATTGACCAATTAACTGATTTAGTAAAAACATACAAAGCTAAAGGACTTGCTTGGATGAAAGTTGTTAATGGAAAAGCTGAAGGACCAATTGTGAAATTCTTTAATGAAGAACAATTACAAGCTTTATTAACA
>CAMFRJ010000236.1 GCA_945981915.1 uncultured Erysipelotrichaceae bacterium | reverse complement strand
TTTTATCGGAATAAGGTCACTTTTGGAAACTGCCCATTGTTAATTCTTATGAATGTCATCATGAATCTTGGTAATGAAACAAGACAAAGAATCGATTTAAGAACATTAATCAATTGGGCTAATAAAACAGTTGATTTAGATGGTGATGTCATTCGTGCTAGTTTAGTAACAATTATTTCAGAATTAGCCGAAGAAGATGATGAAATTGAAAATCTTGAAGATGTTAAACAAATTATGACGACAACAGGTGGTGCTGGTGCTGTCATGGAAATGATTGTTAAGGAATTTAGAAACGATGGATAATGATTTACTGAAATTAAAAAAACAAGCTATTGTTTATTATCAAAAAGCTGTTGATGTTGAAATAGGTGACGATGATCACGTTTTTTGCCAAAAAAATGAAATGAAATCAATGATTCATATTGGAAAAAAAGCACCTTATCATTATGTCAAACATCTACATCCTGAAGGATATTATTTGTTTTTAGAGGGGTTGAATTTTCATGAGATTGCTTCATTAAAATATACTGATTTTTCTATATTAAAAGACTGTTTTGATTTAGCTAATGACATATTGTTAGAAACAAATAAAAAAGCTCAACAGTTTTTAAACAAAGAGATCTCTGCTACTATATTAAAACACCAAATTGAACAATATGTATATGCATTAAATTTACCTTTATTATTAAAAGCAATTGAAGATGGGGCTATTGAAAACTCTATGGGTATCGAACATCCTGAAACATGGACTGCGTTAATGTTTGTGAGAACTCATATTTCACAAACTTTTATGAATAAAGAACAAAATATAAATGATACAAAATTTTTAATGGATAAGATCATTAGAGAGATTATGTTAATTTGTACTTATGGCTATCGTCATCATTTATATAGTGGTATTAACTATCTTCCACATTATTTATCAAATGATTTTAATAAAATTCGACAATTAGCCATTCAGGGAAGACTGCAAAGCCAAACCACAAAGGAAAGACTAAAGATCGCAAAACAAATATTAGATTTATGTCAACCCATCATTCGTGAAACTGTTTTAGAAATATTTGATACAATAAGAAACTCGCAAGCTTTTGATAATATAGGTGGAAATGATTTATTGTCTGATGTACAAAGTGAAATATCTGTTAGTCTACAAAATAATCAAAATCAATCAGGTAGTGAAAAAACGAAAAGCAAATACCAATTTGATTTATCTCCTGAAGACTATAGACGTATTGAACAGATGGAAAATCAAGAAGAAAAGCAACAACAACATCGTTCTCTACAAGAAATACTAAAAAGAGAAAAGGATAGAGAAATAGAAAAAGAAAAACAACTTCATCAAAATATTATTAATGATCATATTGAAAATCGTATCATTTCTTTTCCTTTACAAAGATCTACACCAACATCATATGGTCAAATTGCCATGCGTACTTTAAATCAAAGCATACAACGCTCTAATAAACTTGCCAGACTCTTAAAAAGAGAAATCATGTATGCTTCTAAAAATAGAACAAAAAGTAAATTGGAGTATGGCAGGAAATTAGATCAAAGAAATCTTTATCGTGCTTCGATAGATGGAAGAATTTTTTATGAAAAAATTCAAGGAAATAAAAAAGATTTATGTGTTTATATTCTTGTTGATAACAGTGAATCTATGTCAGGAGACAAAATCATCTATACAATGAAAGGTTGTTATGAAGTTGCTAGAGTCTTACAGACTCTTAAGATTCCTTTTTGTATTTCCTGTCATAAAGCTGTTGGAGATCATGTACAAATGACAGAAATCATGTCTTTCCAAGAATGTTTTCAAAGACAATTATTAGATAGAATCTTTTATATGCATGTTTCTGGAGGAACACATGAAGAAATCGCATTAGAAAAGGCTTTAAAAGATTTAAGTCTTTATAAAAGAAATAAAAAAGGATTTGTTTTTGTTCTTTCTGATGGAGATACTCATGGTGTTGAACGTATTCATGATTTAACACGTATTTATAAAAAAGAAAATAATATTGATGTCATCGGAATAGGAATTCAAACTGCAAAGAAAATAGAAAAGACTTATCCTCATGGTATGTTTATTGAAGATATCAATCATTTACCAACAAAATTAGTAGAAAAATTAAGGGAAATAGCATTATAAAAGGAGCTTAAGCAAGCTCCTTTTCTTTTGGGAATTCTTTAAAATAGTATATGATAAATAAAATTGCCGTAATGACATAAGATAGTGGATAGCTAAACATTACGGTATTCAGCGTTGATGATTGTGGAAAAGCGAATAATAACCAAACAATTCTAATTAAACAAACACCACCACATGATAAAAGTAATGGAATCAATACCTTTCCAACCCCTCTTAATGCTCCTGATAAAATAGAGATAATAATAAAGATCAAATATGTTGGCATTAAATAATATTCAACTTGAATACCATATTTCATGACTTCTACATCTGTTGTAAACAATTGATATATTGGATGAATATTCATAAGAATAATAGCTGCAATCAATAAACTTGATATAAATGTCAGCATAAAACAAACCTTGACACTTTTTCTCACACGATCTATTTTCCCTGCTCCATAGTTTTGTGCAACAAATGTCGTAATCGCTATACTAAAGGCATTGAGAAACATCCAAAAAAAAGAATCTACTTTTCCAGCAACAGTCCAAGCCGCAATGACACTTGTACCTAAGATATTAATATATATTTGAATAAATGAATTGGTAATACCTGTCTCTTATACACATCTCCGAGCCCAC
>CAMFRJ010000235.1 GCA_945981915.1 uncultured Erysipelotrichaceae bacterium | reverse complement strand
ATTATTGACAATACCTTCTATTGCTTTGCTGTTTTCTTTTTTTGCATTATAAGTTGTTCCTTTAATGATCTCATTATTTAAAGGATTCAATCCATAAGTAATTTGTCTGGCATTATAACCGGGTGATATAGAATAAGGTCTATAGTTTTTTAGTTCATTTAGTAACATATGTTTTCTCCTTTGATTTATTTTATCATATGAGAAAACAAAAAAGAAATCGTATGCACGATTTCTAAATGATATAATGACTCCCTTCTTTTATACTCAATTTATTCATTTGTTTTTTATATTGTTCAATAAATGTTTTAACCCATTGAGGATTTGTTTTTGAAAAATTTCTTAAAGACCAACCAATAGCTTTGTTTATGAAAAAATCATGACTCCCTAAATTATTAATAATAATGATTTTTAATATGTCTGTACTTGTTTTATCTTTATATCCTAACTGATGAATGATTGCAACACGTCTTAACCACATATCTGGATTTGTAGACCATTGTATCATCAATTGACCAACTCTTATGTCATGGAGACCAATATAGCCAATAATTTTACTAAAGATATCGACAGTATCCCACCATGATTTTGTTTGAATATATTTTTGTATAGTGAGTATATCTTCATAAGTTAAATATTTTTTTAAAGCTAATAAATAATCATAAACAAGATATTGAAACTCACGATGGTCATCTAAAAAACATAGATCTAAGAATAGCCAATCTATCGTTCGCGTTCTTTTTTCTTGTTTTAAAAATTCTTTGTAAAGATTTTTTCTTTGAGGCGCAACAATACCATAAAATAAAAACTGATTTTTCATATATTGAGACATCTTGATTGCGTTTTCTTGATGTTTATTTTTTTCAAATAGATCTTTGATATATAAATATTTATCCATAACTTACATCCCTTCTATATACAAAAAAGTATTATATATCCATAATACTTTGTTCATTGTTTCTTTTGGTTTGACTTGATAAGACGATCTGATCTAATTTTTGACCAAATAATTTTGCATATAATTGGATGACACGACCAATCAATAAGGCGGATAAAACAGTTCCAATGCCAATACCAATGACATGTCCAGAGATGATCAATGTCATGATGATGGTTATGGTCATCATCAAACAATCAAACATCCATTTCATTTGACCAAAATCTTTATGTATCAAATAACTTAAAGCATTCACCATACCATCAGCAGGATTTGGTACAAAATCCATAGCGACAACTAAATAAGCACCTAAAGCAATGAGTACAATTGCGATAAAAAGAAGAACAATTGAAATGATCATATTTTGTGGTGGAAAATTGAAAAGCTGATCATAAAAATCTAGAATCATTCCCATTAAGTATGAAAAAGGAAATTGTAAAAGAACTTTCAAATTACATTTTTTATAAATGATGATTTGTAAGATGATAAAACCAATATAAAAAATGGTTGTCCAATTTCCTAAAGTTAAATTTGTCATCTATGATAAACCATAAGGTACAGAATTAATAGCGGCAACCCCTAATCCTGTTTTCGTATTTAAAACACTACCAAATCCTAAAACAAGTATACCAAAAATATATACAATACATTTTTTTACCATTGTTATCCCTTATTTCTGAGTTTATTATATCTATAGAGACAAAAATAAAGCTTTATTTTCGTAAAATAAAAGATGTTATTTCCAATTTTGATACAGTTCATCAACAAGTTGAATAGTTTGTATTGTTTTTTCCTGATTCATGATAGGGCTTTGTAAAAGACCTTTATTTACACAATCATGAACATGATTGATCTCATAAACAAATTCACTATTATAAGGGAAACTAAAATGTTTTTCACCTTGATGATGGAAATGAATATTGAATTGATTAGATTTCCAATAGTTAGGGACAACAATATAACCTTTTTTACCATAAAAAACAGCTTCGTTTTTAAGACCAACATTCATCGCAATAGTAGAAGAAACTAAAATCTTGTCATTTAAGATTAATTGGAAATTGCATATTTCATCACTACCAGTAGGACAAGGAAGATATGTTCCACTTATTTTTATTTGTGGATGATCAAAGAGATATTGCAAATATTCAATAGTATAAGTCGCGCTACCATAGAGAGCACCACCACCCATTTTTAAATCATACATCCAGTGATCGTAAGTAAAACGACCGGGGAAACCTGCCTTGAATTCAATATATTGAACTTGACCGATGACATCATTTTCTATGAGTTCTTTCACTTTTTTTGTGGTTGGTAAAAAAACGGCTTTTTGCCCTTCCATTAAAAAACAATGATTCTTTTTGGCAAGTGCAAAGAGTTCTTCAGCTTCATCTTTTTTTAAGACAAATGGTTTTTCAACAATCACATGTTTATGATGCAACAAAGCATTTTTACAATCTCTATAATGTAAACCATTGACAGTTGGAATATAGATGATATCGACTTGTTCATCTTCAAATAATTCTTCATAACTTCCATAATATTTTTTAATTCCTAATCTTCCGGCATGAATCATCGCTTTATCTAAAGAACGGGAAGCAATGGCATATACTTCTCCTTCATGGCTTTCTCTGATTCCTTTTACAAATCTTTCAACAATTGATGCAGTACTTAATATTCCATATTTTATCATTTTTATCACCAATTTTATTATATAATAGTTATGAGCCATATCATAGTTGATAATCTTAAAAATGAAAAATATGAGAGTGACTTATTGTCTATATGATAATAGAAATGATGGATGATATAAAAAATAACATGACATAAGGAGAGAACATTATGAAGATGATCAAAGACTG
>CAMFRJ010000234.1 GCA_945981915.1 uncultured Erysipelotrichaceae bacterium | reverse complement strand
CATATAATATTATATGGCATATAATATTATATGTCAAAACAAATATAAAAAAACTTAATCAGATATGATTAAGCTTTTTTTAATTATCATCTGGATATTTTTGATAAATTTCAATAAATCGATCAAAAGAGCGAACAAAGATATCCACCAAATTCGGATCAAAATGATGACCACTTTGTAAAATAATTTCATTTTTAGCATCATTAATATCCCATGCATCTTTATAAACTCTTTTTGAAACCAAAGCATCAAAAACATCTCCAATAGCAACACATCTTGCATAAAGATGAATCTCTTCTCCCTTTTTATGTAAATAACCTGAACCATCCCATTTTTCATGATGTTCATAAGCAATAATGGCAGATATCTGCATCAATTCTCCTTGTGTATCTTTTAAGAGATTTCTGCCTGTTACGACATGTGTTTTGATAATATTGAATTCTTCTTCGGTTAATCGTGACGGCTTTTCTAATATTTCTTTAGGAATTGATATCTTTCCAATATCATGCATCATAGCAGCAAGAGTAACTTTATCTATTTCTTGTTCATTCATATTCAAACCTTCACACAAGATTCTCGTATATTCAGAAACTCTTTTGATATGTTGTCCTGTTTCTTTAGATTGAATTTCTGTAACTTGTGAAAGCGTCATGATTAGACTCTTTTGTTCTTGATATAATTCATTATTTTTCTGTGTCAAAGAACCAATTAAATTTTGTATTTTATCAGTCATTGTATAACAAATGATTGAAATCGCTAAATATTCAATCAATCTTGGTAATATTCCATAAAAAACAACACCATGAAGTGTAATTAATGGCTCATCAGGAACAATATGAAGGTAATAAGCGACAAAATGAGAAATCACTATGACAGGTATACCAAGCAAACTTGTATAAATAAAGCTATTTTTATCACAATATAAACATGCGACAACAACTGGAAAAATAAGCATGATAATGACATGATAAGAGAGAATAGCATATAGTAAACCTGACATGAAAACAATAAGTGTTAAAACAAGATATTGTAATAACTGGTTATTAACATGTAAATAATGATACAAGATAGTTGGTAAAAACAGCACTGCCATAGAAAACAATAAAACAGGATAAATGATACTATTGATTACAAAAACATGCATATAATTCAAAATAATGACTAATGCCATTAAAAAAATCATGATGCGACATATCAATGCTAACTTAGCATTGACATCTTGATAATATTCTTTTACAGAATCACATACCACATCCATAACTATCTCCCCCTATTAGTATCTTACTTTTATATTATCAATTTGTCATTATCCTTTCAATCACCTTTGAACGTCTATGTTCCATTTTAAAAAAAGAAGTTGAAACATTTTCGTGTAAACTTCTACATAATAATTCTATTTCTTGTTGATTGAACAAACGAGCTTCTCCTTCTTTTAAATGCTCATCTAATTGTATTTTTCCAAAGCTTATTCTTTTTAAAGAAATCACTTCATTACCTAACGATAAAAACATTTTCTTAATTTGATGATACTTTCCTTCTGTTATCGTTATCAAAGCATGGTGATCATCTTGTATTTCTAGATATGCTGGTAAACAGCGTTTATTTCCATCTATGATAATCCCTTTTTGACACTCTATAATATACTCCTTGACAAGTTTACTTTTTGTCTCAACCAGATAAGTTTTAGGAATATGATTTTGTGGTAATAATAACTTTTTCAAATTTTTATCATTCGTTAAAATTAATAAACCTGTGGTATCTCGATCTAACCTTCCTAAACAAAAACAATCTTTATGATCAATTAGTTCAACAACACATTTTTCTTTTTGATCATGATTAGCACACAAATAACCTTTAGGCTTATTTAACATATAATAAAAAAATGGTTGTGCCTGAAGTTCTTGATTTTGATAAGTCAAATGATCTTTATAGTGTACCTGATAATAAGGATTTCTTACAACATGCCCATTGATTTCAATATTTCCATGTTTAATAAGCGTCTTACATTGTTTGGCGTTACCAAGCTTGTTATACATTAACACGTAATACAGATCTTTCATTTTAGAAAATTCTCCTCAAGCCATTTGGCTACAGCATCTTCATCATGATGTCCAATGACATCTGTCGCAATAGCTTTTAATTCATCACATGCATTGTCTACTGCATAACATTGATCAGCCATTTCAAACATTGATATGTCATTTTTCCCGTCTCCAAAGGCTATGACTTGATTACAATTTAAATACTTTTTTAATTGTTGAATGGCATTTGCCTTTGAAACATTTTGTGGTAAGATTTCTAACCACCAATCATGACTATAAATATCTTGACTATAGAGACATTGATATCGATCTTTTAATTGTTCATAGAATGGATCTAAAATTTCTTTTTTAGAAATACACGAAATATAAAACACATCTCCATCATAAAGATGGTCTTGATGTTCAATAGGATGTTTTCTAACATCGTTTCTTGTTGCAACAAAATCAAGTTCTTCTTTTTCTGATAAATGAGGAACATAGCTAAATTTGTCCTGTTTATCAAACAAAGAATAAACAATAGGATAAAACTTATGCTTTTCAAAAAAAGCCATCAAATCTTGTACCTCTTGAACAGTAAAAAAATGAGAAAGTATAACCTCTTGACTTTGACTATCTAAGACAAAAGAACCATTATATAAAATCAAAGGAATTCTTGCTTCTAAGCCAACTGTAACCGGTTTTGCAGAATGATAAGATCTTGCAGTAGCATAGGAAAATAACATTCCCTGTTCAATACACTTTCCAATCACTCGATTAGTATAAGCAGATATTTGTTGTTTGGAATTCAGTAATGTTCCATCTAAATCTGAAATATATAATGTCTTCATAAT
>CAMFRJ010000233.1 GCA_945981915.1 uncultured Erysipelotrichaceae bacterium | reverse complement strand
CGATCTCTGTTAAAGAAGATATCAAAAAATATGAAGTTAAAAAACCAATCATACAACATCAATATATTGAAGAAGATATCAAAGAAGTCCCAACACAAAGTAGACCATTAAAAGAAATGAAAAAAAAGATTTTTGTTAAAGCACAGATTCATGGAACTTATATTGTTGGTGAAGATGAAACAGGAATGTATCTCATTGATCAACATGCTGCACAGGAGAGAATTAATTATGAATATTATTTAGATCGATTTAGTCATGTTGATATGACCATGAGAGATTTATTGATACCAATTACAGTGGAATATCCATTAAGTGAATGTATGATCATTGAGGAAAGAAAAGAGTTGTTAAAAGAGGTGGGGATTCATTTAGAACCTTTTGGTAATGGATTTATTTTAAAACAATTACCTATGTGGATGAATCAAATCAATGAACATATATTTTTGGAAGATATGATTCAACAGGTTTTAAAAGATAACAAAATTGATTTGTTATCTTTACAAGAACATGCGATTGCAACATTGAGTTGCAAAGCTTCTTTAAAAGGAAATACACATTTATCAATAGAAGGTATGCAAAATATTGTTGATCGACTGATGCGTTGTGATAATCCTTATGTGTGTCCTCACGGAAGACCAACGATTATTCATTATTCATCATATGAACTAGAAAAATTATTTAAGAGGGTTGTTTAATGGAAAAAGTCATTGTTGTTATAGGACCAACAAGTGTTGGAAAAACAAAAATGGGTGTTGCACTCGCAAAAAAACTCAATGGTGAAGTGATAAGTGGAGATTCTATGCAAATTTATAAACAAATGGACATTGGAACTGCCAAAGCAACACCAGAGGAAATGGAAGGAATCATTCATCATTGTATTGATATCTTACAACCACAAGATCAATATAGTGTTCATGAATTTCAAAAAACAGTGCGCAGTAAGATTTCTCAAATCACACAAAGGAATCATGTTCCTATTATTGTTGGTGGAACAGGGTTATATATAAAGGCGGCTTTATATGACTATCAATTTGAAGAAATCGAAGAAGATCATGAAATGATCAAAAGAAAATATCAGGATTATGATGATCAGCGACTCTATGATCATTTGTTAGCGATTGATGAAGAAAGTGCCAAGATATTACATCCTCATAATCGTCGAAGAGTCTTACGAGCGATTGAAATTTATGAAAACACGGGGCATAAGAAAAGTGAGATAATTAATCAACAACAACATGTTTGTTTGTATGATGCTTATTTTGTTGGTTTGACCTTACCAAGAGATGTTTTATATGAACGTATCAATCAACGCGTAGATGTGATGAAAGAGAATGGTTTAAAAGAAGAAGTCTTGAATTTATATAAACAGGGTCTTAATAGACATCATCAAAGTATGAAAGCTATTGGTTATAAAGAATGGTTTGATTATTTTGATCATCTTATTGATGAAGAAACAGTTTATGATCATATAAAAAAACATTCTCGACAATATGCCAAAAGACAGTATACCTGGTTTAAAAATCAATTTGATGTTCATTGGTATACTGTCAATCTGAAACATTTCGATGAGACAATTCAACAAGTTTATGATGATATCAAGAAGATTGATCAATGATCAGTCTTCTTTTTCTTCGTATGATTTAATGCTTTAATATCATGGGTACGACCATGCTTGATAATACGACGGTAGTTTTCTGCCAGAGCCTTTTCGTATTGGCTTGTCATCCAAGGAATATAAAATTGCTTTTTTGACAATTCTTCAGGCAAATATTGGATATATTCCCATAGTTCTGGGCGACTATAATCATATTTTTCATCTTCATCCAAACCTACAGGTGTTAAACGTAAGTAAGCTGGTGCTTTTAAAGGCTTTTCTTTTAATGATTGTATGGCCATGTCAATAGCAGTTTCTGATGATTTTGATTTAGGAGATAGACATAGATCAATGATTGCGCAAGCAATTGGAATCCTAGCTTCTGGAAAGCCAACAATCTTTGCAGCCTGAAAAGCCATCACGGTTCTCATACAGGCATTGGGATTGGCTAAACCTATATCTTCATAAGCACAAACGAGAACACGTCTTTCTAATGAATCTATGTCATCATATTCAATTAATTTTGCTAAATAATACATAGCACCGTTAGGGTCACTGCCACGAATTGATTTTTGTAAGCCACTTAATGTATCATAATATTGATCTTCGTCTTTATCAAATTGACCATTAGCTTGTCTAATTGCGTTTTTCGCATCTTGTAATGTGATATGATGATTATCACAAACAATAGAACATAGTTCTAAACAATTATAGGCAAAACGAATGTCACCTGCTGATAAATGAGCAATGTGTTTCAAAACGTTTTCTTCACAATCAAATTGGTTGTTCAAACCCTTTTCACAAGTAAGAGCTTTTTGTAATCCTTCTATGATTTCATCATTCGTGAGAGGTTTCACTTCAATAATCTGACAGCGTGAACGAATGGCAGGATTAATAGAATGATAAGGATTAGCAGTTGTACATCCTGCAATAATAAGTAAACCACTTTCTACATAAGGTAATAAATGATCTTGTCTCATTTTGTTGAGACGGTGCACTTCATCAATGATGACAAACATACCATGAGATAATTTGGCTTCTTCAATAATAATATCCATTTCTTTTTTGTTGCCGACTGAAGCATTAAAAATACGATAGGGCATATTAAGATCATTAGCTAATGCCATAGCTAATGTCGTTTTTCCACATCCTGGAGGTCCATATAAAATAATAGACATAGGATGTTTCTTTTCTACAAATTTAGTTAATAGTCCGTTTTGACCTATAATGTGTTTTTGACCAATGATTTCATTTAAAGATAAGGGACGCATTTGATATGCTAGTGTACTCATAATTC
>CAMFRJ010000232.1 GCA_945981915.1 uncultured Erysipelotrichaceae bacterium | reverse complement strand
AATAAAAATATCTATACTTAGGTGTAGATGTTTTTATTTATAAGTTTTTCTTATAAATATCATTAGAAAGCCAAATTGTTTTTTTGATGATCTATTTATAAAATTAAGATGACAAAGGAGAGAATAGAAATGAAAAATGTCATGATTGTAACAGGTGCGGGACAAATAAGTATGGCTATTGCCAGAAGAATAGGATATGGAAAAAAGATTATTTTAGGCGATAAAAATAAAGATCATGCTAATCAAATTGCAAAAATAATGAACGAGGCCGGATTTGATGTATTACCTTTTGAAATGGATTTATCATCAAGAAAATCTATTTTAAAGATGATAGAGGAAGCAAAAAAATATGGACCAATTACAATGCTCATTAATGGAGCAGGAGTTTCACCAAGTCAAGCTAATATTCAAACAATATTAGATGTTGATTTATATGGAACAGCAGTGTTATTAGAAGAAGTAGGAAAAGTTATAGAAGAAAATGGGGTGGGAGTGACTATTTCTAGCCAGTCAGGATTTAGAATGAAACAATTAACAGCTAAAGAGGATGAGGCATTAGCTTGTACGCCAACTGAGCAATTATTGGATTTAGAATTATTGAAAGAAGAAAATATTACAGATACATTACATGCTTATCAACTGGCAAAAAGATGTAATGAAAAAAGGGTGATGGCTGAATCTGTGAAATGGGGTCACAGAAAAGCAAGGATTAATGCAATTGCTCCTGGTATAGTCTTTACTCCCTTAGCAATAGATGAATTTAATGGACCAAGAGGAGATTTCTATAAAAATATGTTTGCTTCATGTCCGGCTGGAAGACCAGCAACAGCAGATGAGATTGCAAATGTTGCAGAGTTATTGATGAGTGATAAAGGAGCGTTTATTACTGGTTCAACGTTTCTTATAGATGGAGGAGCAACAGCATCATATTTTTATGGGCCATTAAAACCAGAATAAGAAGGAGGATAGAACAATGGCACTTACAGAAAACGCGAAAAAATATCATGAAAGGATGTTTCCAGGGTATTTTTCTGATTTTTTAAGGACAGATCCTGAGTTTATTGAATTATTTGATAATTTTGCTTTTGATGAAGTCGTTAATAATGATGATTTGGATGATAAAACGAGGTTTTTATCAATTCTTGCAACTTTAATTGGCTGTCAGGGAATTGATGAATTTATTGGTATGCTAGAGGCATCATATAATTTTGGTGTTACACCCATTGAAACGAAAGAGATTGTTTATCAAGCTGCGGCATATTTAGGAATTGGTAGAGTGTTTCCTTTCTTAAAAGCTGTTAATACATTTTTACAAGGAAAAGGAATTCAATTGCCATTAGAAAATCAAGGAACCACAACACGTGAAAATCGCTTAGAAAAAAGGAGAACAGGCACAAATAGATATATTTGGTGAACATATGAAAGGTTATGCATATCAGGGACAAGAAGATGCAAAACATATTCATTATTGGTTAACAGATAACTGTTTTGGAGATTATTATACAAGAAAAGGATTGGATAAAAAACAAAGAGAAATGATTACGTTTTGTTTCTTATCAGCACAAGGAGGTTGTGAACCACAACTTATTGCACATGCTAAAGCAAATATGAAAATAGGTAACGATAAATCATTTTTAATAAAGATTATTTCACAAAATATACCATATATTGGTTATCCAAGAAGTTTAAATGCTTTAAGATGTGTTAATGAAGCAACAGATAAATAAAGGAGGAAAATCTATGAATGATTTTATATTTCAAAATACAACAAAAGTCTATTTTGGTAAAAATCAATTACAATATTTACATGAAGAAATAAAAAAATATGGGGATAAGGTCTTATTGGTTTATGGAGGACATTCTTTTATAAGTTCACCTTTGTATAAAAAAGTATGCAACGAATTAAGAGAAAATCAGATTGAAATCTATGAATTAGGTTCTGTAGAACCTAATCCTAGGCATACAACGGTTAATTCAGGAGTAGCAATATGCAAGAAAAATAATATTCAAGTTGTTCTTGGTGTAGGAGGAGGTTCGGTTATTGATTGTTGTAAAGCGATCGCCGCAACAACTTTAGCAAATACTGATAATATTTGGGATTTAGTGGAAGGAAAAGTATCTTGGAAAGATGCGTTAGCTATTATTGCAATGCCAACAATTGCTTCTACAGGAAGTGAGATGGATAAATCATGTGTCATAGCTAATGTTGAACAAGGAATCAAAAAAGGAATTAATGGGGAAACACTTAGACCCAAGGTTGCTTTTTTAGATCCAACAAATACATTTACTGTTCCTCAAAAACAAACTGCCTGTGGTGGTTTTGATATCATGGCCCATCTATTCGATATGAATTATTTTGTTAATGCACATAAATATCCATTACAATTTCATGTTGTAGAAACATTGTTGAAGACTATAAAAATACAATTACCTATAGCCTTAAAAGAACCAACAAACTATGAAGCAAGGGCAACCATGCTTTGGGCAGCAAGTTGGGCACTCAATAGTTTTTGTACATCAGGATTTAAAACAGTGCCTTCATTACATGCCTTAGAGCAGTTTTCATCAACATATGATATGACACATGGCTTAGGATTAGCCATTATTATGCCAAAATGGATGAAATATTTGCTAGATAGAGATGATACTGTCATAGATGATTTTGCTAGATTTGCGATTCATGTTATGGATGTAAAAGATGATCAAAATAAAAAAGAAGTTGCTTACAAAGGAATAGAAGCATTACAATCTTTTATAAAAGATGAATTAAAATTACCTGAGCATTTATCTGAAATTGGTATAGATCATAGTCATTTTGAAGAAATGAAAGTTAAAGCATGCTATGGAAAAGATGAAATAGCATTAGCGTATCGCTGTCTCTTATACACATCTGACGCTGCCGACGATATG
>CAMFRJ010000231.1 GCA_945981915.1 uncultured Erysipelotrichaceae bacterium | reverse complement strand
ACACACTGCATATCGTCGGCAGCGTCAGATGTGTATAAGAGACAGGCCTAATCCTTTCTATATTCCAGAATTAAGAAATCTAACAGGTAATGACAAAGAAGTCTATGACTATGTGATAGATAAACCTGAGACTCAGGTCTTTATTGATAAAATGACAACGTTATTAGATTATTTATTAAAAGAGTATGAAAAAGAAGGGAGAACGCATCTTATTATTGGTATAGGTTGTACTGGTGGACAGCATCGTTCAGTGAGTCTGACAAATTATTTTGCAGATCATTATAGCGGAATTTACCATGTGCATCGTTTTCATCGAGATGCTACTCATTAATGAAAGTTTCTTTTGCAAGAAAAGTAAAGGAAGAAGTTGTTTTTAATGATTTTGAAATGTGTTGTCAAAAAGCAATATTGAGTGCCATTATTAAAATTAATGGAACTCTTTCTTTGTCTAATCAGGGATTATTGTTGACAATCAGAACTGAAAATGCGAAGATTGCTTCCAAGATTCATAAAATGTTAAAAGAAGTTTATCATCCTCATATTGAATTTTTGGTTTCCAGAAAAATGAAACTCAAAAAAAATAATGTTTATATTTTGAAGGTTTCAAAAGCAAAAGAAATCTTAGAAGATTTAGGATTGATGAACGGACTAGGATTTGAAGTATTGCCTGATTCACGTCTTTTAAAAAAAGAATGTTGTCAAAGAGCTTTTTTAGCTGGTGTTTTTTTGGCAAGTGGATCAGTGAATAATCCAGAAACATCCAATTATCATTTGGAATTATCTGTTAATGAACAAGAATATGCACAGTTTATCCAAAAACTATTAAATCATTTTTATTTGAATGCAAAAATGATCAAGAGACGTAATAAGTATATTGTCTATTTGAAATCATCAGAAAAAATAGGTGATTTTTTAAGAGCGATTGGTGCAAGTCAATCAGTGATGAGCTTTGAAAATACAAGAATAGAAAGAAATATGTCTAATACTTTTAATAGATTAAACAATTGTGATATTGCAAATGATGTCAAATCCATGGTATCCTCTAACAAACAGTTAGAAGATATCAACATCATTGAAATGTTTAGAGGAATTGATATGTTAGATGAAAAAACCAAAAATGTTGTTCTTGTCAGAAGAAAATATCCAGATTTATCGTTAAGTGAACTATGCGATGCATATTATCAAGAAACAGGAGAAACAATTAGTAAGTCAGGTCTACATCATCGTTTTAAAAAGATCAGTGATATGGCTGCTGAATTGATGCAAATGCAAGGTGAGTAGAACGATCCATCAACTTTTTGGTATGAGAGTCAAAGAATTAAGGCATCTTCAAAACATATCTCAAGAAGAACTATCTTTTCGCTGTGGTCTTTCAAAAAATTACATTTCAGATGTTGAAAGAGGAACAAGGAATATTTCATTACAAGCTATTTCTCAATTAGCGAATGGATTAAAAGTGGAAGTGAAAGAACTGTTTTATTTTTCTAAATAGGAGGTTATATTATGGAAATATATCAAGTTATCATATTAGTTGCAATTATTGTGTTTATTATTAGTATTTTTCTTAATTTGTTGTTTAATCCACTGACTTGGATCATTATAGGTGTCTTAGTTTTGTATTCGATGGTGCGTAGATATTTGTATGCAAAGCAGTTAAAAGACTATAATGAAAAAGTAGAAAAGGAAATGGCTCGAAAAAAGGCGGCTTATCAATCAGGACAAGCATATAAAAATGGTAGTGATGATATTATTGATGTTGATTATGTAGAAAAAGATGATGATTAATATCGAAATATCTCAATGTGAATGATTTTCTGTTTTAGAAAATCGTTCACATTTTTTTTATTTAAGAGTATATTACATCATAAGGAGGGGAAGTTAGATGATTAGACAACTATTCAAATGTATTATCGCTAGCGGAACCGGATTAGCGATACTTAACGAACTTGATTCAATAAAATACAAGAATATATCAAAAGGTCTATAAAATGACCTTTTTTTCATTTATAATGAGAAAAAGGGGAGTGATCCAAGTGAAATGTCGTCATTGTGGTGGAGAGATGCATGGACTCACTTGTCCGATTTGTGGACATAAACAATTAAAAAATGTGCAATGTACGGTCTGTTATACAACTATTTTTCCTGGACAAGAATACTGTCCTAAATGTGGAAATCCTACAATATACAGAAGCAAGGAAGAAATAAAAAAAATAACACCAGATACGATTTATCATAGTGAGGAAAGTCATAATTATCATACGGTGAGCGAAAGTTATGATTATCAAAAAAATGCTTATCAATACGGTCAACAGAAATCTTCACAGTTTTCACCTAAGTTTAAAGTGAAGAATAAAACAACACATTCTGCTAAAAAAATAGTTCCTATTTTTTTGATCATTTTGTCTGCTGTTTTGCTTGTGTCTTTTGCAACTATGTTTATTATTTTTGAAAATATGCATTTTTCACAAGAAGTTGATTATGGAAATAGTGAATTAGAGGATTTTTCTTATCGTGATACTAGCCAAAGTGAATATAACTATAACTTTAATAAAGAAAGTTTAGCTTTTGTTTACCATGAACAGATCTATGTTTCTAAATATGATGGTATTTATTGTTATGAAAAGGGACAAGATGAACAAAAGATTATTGATGAATTAGATTGCCGTTATTTATATGCCAATAACCAAGGACTTTATTATGTTGTTGATGGTGATCTCAAACAATATCGTAATGATGAAAGCTATGTCATCTTAAATGATGTTAAAAAATCTTATCATTTAGCTAATCATGTCATTTATGAAAATCAACAGCATGAATTAATCAATTATTCTCTTGATGATCAATCGCAAAGAACGATTGCACGTGATATTGATAGTTATTATGTTGATGATGTCAATGAGCGTGTGATGGTGTTTTTT
>CAMFRJ010000230.1 GCA_945981915.1 uncultured Erysipelotrichaceae bacterium | reverse complement strand
GATATATAGGGGAAATCTTATAATATTTATTGATAATAAAAGAAGGAGTAGTATGTATGGCAGAAAGAAAAACCAAAACAACTGTTAAAAAAACTGTAGAACCTAAAGAAACAAAAGTTGCTGCTAAAAAAGAAGCAGAACCTAAAAAAGCAAAGACTACAGCTAAAAAAACAGCTGCTGTTAAGAAAACAACTGAATCAAAGGCTAAAAAAACAGTAGCAAAAACAACTGCAACAAAAGCAAAGGAAACAACAACTAAGAAAGCTACTAAACCTAAAGAAGCAAAAGTTGTTGAAGAAACGAAGGTTGTAGAAAAGAAAGAAGACAGTATGCAAGAAGTTAAGGATGTGAAAACACCAAAAGTTGAAACTGCTGTTGAGCAAAAAGTAGAAGTTAAAGAAGAAAAAGTAGAAATTCAAGAAGAAAAAAATGAACCAGTTGTTGAAGAAATGGAGAAGGAAGAAACAACAATGGAAGAAAATCATGAACCTGAATATCAGACTCCAAGAAGAAGTGTAGCTTTTATTGGATCTGAATGTTATCCATTTGTTAAAACAGGTGGATTAGGTGATGTTATGTATGCATTACCTAAAGCTCTTACAAAACAAAATTGTGATGTAAAAGTTATTTTACCAAAATATAAATGTATTCCATGGGAATACCAACAAAAGATGGTCTACAGAGGATCATTTAATATGGAATTATGTTCAGATGGTCGCTCATTTTATGTAGGAATCATGGAATATGTTTGCGATGGTGTCGTGTATGATTTTATCGATAATGAAGAATTCTTTAGTGATGGAAATCCATATACATCAATCGTCGATGATATTCCTAAATTCTGTTATTTTGCTAAAGCTGCATTAGCTGCTTTAAATTATATGAATTGGATTCCTGATATTATTCATTGCCATGACTGGCAAGCTGCTTTAGTTCCAGTATTTTTAAGAACTTTATTTGAAAGCTCTCGTATTTCTAGAGCAAAAACAATCTTAACAATTCATAATTTAAGATTCCAAGGAATCTATAATATTCCAACAATCCAATATTGGACTGGATTACCTGATTATGTTTTCAATAAAGATGCTTTAAAACAAGGGTATGAAGATGCCAATATGTTAAAAGGTGGATTAACATATTGCAATATGATCACAACTGTTAGTCAAACTTATGCTGGAGAAATCCAAACAGCATACTATGGTGAAAAACTTGATGCACATTTAAGATATCATTCAAATAAATTGAGAGGTATTGTCAACGGTATTGATGTTGATATCTGGAACACTGCGACAGATCCTAGATTGGCTGTTAATTATGATATTACAAATGTCTTAGGTAAGAAAAAAGAAAACAAACGTGCTTTACAAGCAGAACTAGGAATGGTTCAAGATGATCATAAGTTTGTCATAGGATTAATTTCTCGATTAACAGATCAAAAAGGTTTGGATTTAGTTAATGCAATCATGCCTCAAATTGTTGATGAACATACACAAGTTGTTGTTTTAGGAACAGGAGATAAGCAATATGAAGATTCATTCAGATACTATGAAAATACATATAAAGGAAATGTATGTTCAAGTATCATGTATGATGAAACAAGAGCTCATAGAATCTATGCAGGAGCAGATGCTTTATTAGTTCCTTCACAATTTGAACCATGTGGATTAACACAATTGATTGCTATGCATTATGGAACAGTTCCTATTGTCAGAGAAACTGGAGGTTTAAAAGATACAGTAGAACCTTATAATCAATTCTATAATGGTGGAAATGGTTTCACATTTAATCATTATGATGCTGGTTTATTGTTAGATGCAATTAATAGAGCAAAGACTTTCTATTTCACTAATCGTTGGTGTTGGGATGAAATGGTTCAAAGAGATATGGCAAAAGATGTTTCTTGGGAAAAATCTGCAAAACAATATAAAGATGTCTATGAAGAATTATGTTGGAAATAAGATAAAAAAGCTGAACGTGTTCAGCTTTTTTTAATATCGAATTAATTTAACAAGATATTCATCAGTTCCTTCTTCGTATTTTTTTTCATTTGTGAGTGAAAATCCATGTCTTTGATAAAATTTAATAGCACGGATATTTTTTTCTAGAGCCCACAAAAAAGAGATATCTTGGTATTCCATGGCATACTCTAATAATTTTTCACCAATATTTTGTCCTTGAAAAAATGGATCAACAAATAATTTTTTGATTTCCTTGTCTTTTGTATAAATGAATCCCTTGATTATTTGATGATCATCATAAACATAAGTATTATCTAATGTATCACTATCGACCAATAAGGATTTAGCTAAAGGAACAACTTGTAATTCATGAAATGAAAATGAGGTGTCTTTAAATATTGGATAGAAATTGATACGATTATTAAAAACGTAAATTTCTGCAATACGTGAAACATCTTCTTTTTTTGCTTTTCTGATATGATGCACAGACAACATCCTCCTTTTTTCAAGTATAGCATAGATTTATATAAAGAAAAAACATATATCTAGTATGACTAAATATATGTTCGTTTTATAAGTATATAGACTGATAAAAAATGGTGCGCGTGACAGGAATCGAACCTGCACGCCTAAGGCGCTAGATCCTAAGTCTAGTGCGTCTGCCAGTTCCGCCACACGCGCATCATGGTGACCCGCAGGCGACTCGAACGCCTGACCCTCTGATTAAAAGTCAGATGCTCTACCTACTGAGCTAGCGGGTCAATATGGTGCCGGCTAAAGGACTTGAACCCTCAACCTACTGATTACAAGTCAGTTGCTCTACCAATTGAGCTAAGCCGGCAAAAAAATGGTGGAGGTTAACGGGCTCGAACCGCTGACCCTCTGCTTGTAAGGCAGATGCTCTCCCAACTGAGCTAAACCTCCAAAAAAATGGTGACTCGTACGGGATTCGAACCCGTGAATGCATGCGTGAAAGGCATGTG
>CAMFRJ010000229.1 GCA_945981915.1 uncultured Erysipelotrichaceae bacterium | reverse complement strand
AGATTCGCCTTAGTCTCGTGGGCTCGGAGATGTGTATAAGAGACAGTCTTAATTGAGCTGGTTTTAAATTAGAAACAACAATAACTTTTTTACCAACAAATTCTTCTGGTGTATATGCATCAGCAATACCACTGACGATTTGTCTTGTTTCATTTCCTAAATCAATTTGACTAACTAATAATTTATTTGCATTTGGATGTTTTTCACATTTAACAACTGTACCTACTGTTAATTCTACTTTAGCAAAGTCATCAATTGTAATATATTCTTTTTCTTCTTTTTGAACAACTTTTACAGATGCTTTTTGTTTTTCTTCTATAATAGCAACTTTTTTAGCGACTTCTTTTGGATCTAATCTTGCAAATAACATTTCTGGTTTTTCAACAACTTTTGTTCCTGATTGATATTGTCCAAATTCTTTCAAACTATCAAAATCACGCTTATCTGTATTAATTTGATCTAATATTTTAGTAGCAGTTGAAGGAATATATGGATATAACATAACTGCAGAGAAACGGATTGATTCAATTAAGTTATATAATACAGTTGCTAAACGATCTTTTTTAGATTCATCTTTAGCTAATGCCCATGGCATAGTTTCATCAATGTATTTATTTGTTCTTCTTAATAAATTAAAGATTTCATCTAAAGCATTTGAAGCTTTGAATTCATCCATTTTGGCAATAGCTTTTTCAGGCATAGCTAAAGCGATATCTTTTAATTCTTGATCAACAGGTTCATTAACATTTTTATTTTCTACAATACCACCAAAATATTTATTAGACATTGCGATTGTTCTATTAACTAAATTTCCTAAAATATTAGCAAGATCACTATTTATTCTTTCAACTAATAAATCCCATGTAATACTTCCATCATTATCATAAGGAATTTCATGTAACACAAAATATCTAACTGCATCTACACCAAACAATTCAACTAAATCATCTGCATAAATAACATTTCCTTTTGACTTAGACATTTTTCCTTCACCTTGTAATAACCAAGGATGTCCAAAAACTTGTTTTGGTAAAGGAATATCTAATGCCATTAACATAATTGGCCAATAAATAGTATGGAATCTAACAATATCTTTTCCAATTAAATGTAAATCAGCTGGCCAATATTTTTTATATAATTCTCCATGATTCCCATCACAATCATATCCTAGTCCTGTAATATAGTTAGTTAATGCATCGATCCATACATAAACAACATGTTTCGGATCAAAATCAACTGGAATTGACCATTTAAATGATGTACGAGAAACACATAAATCTTGTAATCCTGGTTTCAAGAAGTTATTCATCATTTCATTTTTTCTTGACACTGGTTGAATAAATTCAGGATGTTCTTCAATATGTTTAATTAATCTATCTTGATATTTTGATAATCTAAAGAAGTATGCTTCTTCTTTTGCATCATGTACTTCTCCACCACAATCCGGACATTTTCCATCAACTAATTGTGATTCAGTAAAGAATGATTCACAGGCAGTACAATATTTTCCTTCATAATGTCCTAAATAGATATCTCCTTGATCATATAATTTTTTAAATATTTTTTGAACCTGTTGAACATGATATTCATCAGTTGTTCTCATAAATCTATCATATGTTGTATCCATCATATCCCAAATATTTTTGACAACACCTGCAACCTGATCAACATATTCTTTTGGTTCAATTCCTGCTTCTTTTGCTTTTAATTCTATTTTTTGTCCATGTTCATCTGTTCCAGTTTGAAAATAAACATTATATCCTTCTTGTCTTTTAAATCTAGCAATTGCATCAGCTAAAACAATTTCATATGTATTTCCAATATGAGGTTTTCCTGATGTATATGTGATTGCTGTTGTTAAATAAAAATCTTTTTCACTTTTCATATTTTTTCCTCCTTGTAAAACAAAAAAACGTCCTTACAAAAGGACGAATGATCGCGGTACCACCTTTTTTACACATAACTGTGTCACTCAAAACTTTAACGCAGTTAACGACTATCTCTAACTATTCAAGATAATTGCTCATGGCCCATCACATAAAGCTCCACATACTGATTTTCACCAACCATCAGCTCTCTAAATGCTTTTGCTTTAACATTTTCCAATCTTTGCATCTTCTATTCTATTTAACTTTAACAAAGACAACTCATAAAGTCAATTATGTTTCATGTGAAACATAAAAATAGTATAGATCAATCTATACTATTTATACTCTCTATGCCCATTATATTTTAATAAATCAGAAACAGTCACAAATTGATATCCCTTTTTACTTAATTTTGCAAGAGCCATTTCTAATCCAGCTATAGAATTTTCATGAATGTCATGAATCAAAACAATATTTCCATCTCCTGTATTAGCAGTTGCATCTCTTATAATATTATCACAGACAATCTGTGCTCCATCGCTTTTTTTACTATAGCGCCAATCTTCTGTATCTCCATCCCATAAAATCATCGTTAATCCATAAGATTGAAATGCTGCTTTTACAGTTTCGTTTCTAGCACCATATGGAGGTCTTACAAGACTTGGTTCATCACCTGTTAATTTGAAACATAAATCTTGTGTCTTTTTAATTTCTTCATCTAATTTTTCAGGTGTTAACTTATTTAATTGTGAATGCGAATATGTATGACTTGCAATTTCATGTCCTCTTTCATAAACGTTTTTTACAACATTTGGATTTTTTTCCATTGTTTGTCCTAGTTCAAAGAATGTTCCTCTTCCACCATATTTTTCAAATGCTTTCATCGCTCTGTTTGTTAAAGTTTTATGAGGCCCATCATCTAATGTAATAGCGACCATTTTTTTATTTTTATTTACTTTCATATATTGAGGTGTTTTTATATTTAATGGTGCATTTGAAGGAATATTTTTATTAGCTAATTTTATGTAATCTTTATTATCTTTATAATTGACTTTTACTCCATTTTTCATATTATCATTTTGAT
>CAMFRJ010000228.1 GCA_945981915.1 uncultured Erysipelotrichaceae bacterium | reverse complement strand
ATTTAGAACCGTATGCCAAGATGGTAGATTTTTTAGGGAAAGCTTTAGGAGATAACTGTGAAATTGCTTTACACGATTTGACAAGTGAAGAACAAGAAATTGTTGCTATTGCGAATAATCAATTGTCTGGAAGAGAAATTGGTGCCAAATTATCCAATTTATCAATTCATTATTTGGAAACAAAACAATATTTAAATAATGATTTTGTTATGAATTACAAAACTGTGGGACCAGACGGAAAGCTTATTAGAGCAGCCACATATTTTATCAAAGAAGATGGAAAAGAAATGCCAGTAGGTATGTTATGTATCAATGTTAATATTTCTGATTTAGAATATTTAACAGCGACAATCAAGAAGATCTTAGGTGTTAAAGAAGAAAAAGAAATTGAATTCAAAATGGATAATCCTGTAGAAATTCTTTCTTCACCATTGGATGAAATGATTGATATGTATATTAAGGAATGTTTAGAAAAGATGGGATTCCCAAGCTATTTCTTAGCAGAAAGATTAAATGTTGATGAAAAAATTAAAGTGGTAAAATATTTACAGGAAAAGGGAACATTTAAGGTGAAAGGGGCTATTGTCTTAGTCGCTGAAAAACTTGCTGTTTCTGAACCAACAGTATATCGTTATTTGAAAAAAATGGATAAATAGGAGGATCCTATATGAGTGATATGGTATATGTCAGTGGACATCGAAATCCTGACACAGATAGTATTTGTTCTGCTATAGCTTATAGTTATTTATTAAATGCAACTCATAAATATCATGCAATACCTGTCAGACTTGGTGGAGTTAGCAGAGAAACAGAATATGTTTTAAAACGATTTAATGTTGAAATACCTATCTTATTAAAAACAGTTAAACAAAAAGTAGAAGATCTCAATTATGATAAAGTGACTGTTTTTTCAAAAGAATTGACATTAAAAACAGCTTGGTACTTATTGAAACAACAAAATTTGAAATCAGCTCCTATTTTAGATGATCATGGCCAACTTTTAGGACTTATCTCAACATCTAATATCATTGAAGGATTTATGGATCAATGGGATGCAAGTATTTTAAAAGAAGCGAAAACACCAGTAGAAAATGTCATTGATACATTAGAAGCTAATGTCATTTATCTCAATGAAAATTTGACAACAATCCAAGGAGATATACAGATTGCTGCTATGTCTGGTGAAGAAGCTAAAAAACGTATTAGAAAAAATGATGTTGTTATCGTGGGTGGAGATAGACATGAAGATCTTGATGTTATGCTTGTCTCTGAACCTTCATTGGTTATTTTGACAGGATCATTGTCAGTACATGATGATATGTTAGCGAAGTTGAAACAACATGGTATATCGATTATTTCTACACCATATAATACTTATCAGACATCTCAACAGATCATACAGGCGATACCTGTTGAATATGTGATGAAAAAGGGAGATATCAAATCATTTACAACAGATGATACCTTAGATTATGTCAAAGATGTGATGTCAGAAACAAGATTTAGAGGTTATCCTGTTGTTGATTTGAATAATCGATGTGTAGGAAGTATTTCACGTTTTGCTTTATTAAAAGGATTAAGAAAAAAAGTTATCTTAGTTGACCATAATGAAAGAGGTCAGTCTATTCCTGGTATTGAAGAGGCTGAAATTGTAGAAGTTATTGATCATCATAGGGTCGCAGATATTCAAACGGTTGGACCATTATTATTTAGAGGTGAACCACTAGGATCAACAGCTTCTATTGTGACAAGAATGTATGAAGAACAAGATGTTGAAATTCCTGCAAAGATTGCGGGTATCTTACTAGGAGCGGTGATTTCAGATACGTTATTATTTAAATCTCCGACTTGTACACCATTAGATACAAAAATTGCGAAAAAATTAGCTGCTATTGCAGGTGTTGATATTCAAGAATTCGCAATGGATATGTTTAAGGCAGGAACTTCACTTGTTGGTAAAACGGTTGAAGAAATCTTTAATCAGGATTATAAGAAGTTTAATTTTGATAAAGATAAAGTAGGTATTGCCCAAGTCAATTCAATGGATATTGAAGGATTTATGCCATTTAAACAAGATATGTTGGCGTATATGAATAAGTTTGCTAGCGACAATAATCTGGAGTTTGCTTTATTGTTATTAACGGATATTATTAATGCAAATAGTGAGATCTTTGTTGGAGGGCCTCGTCCAGAAATTGTAGAAAGAGCATTTCATATTAAATTGGTTGATAGACAGGGGACTTTGAACGGTGTTATTTCTCGTAAAAAACAAGTGGTCCCTGCTATTACAAGTGCAATGAGAGAGTAAAATGAGATTAGATAAATTTTTAAAAGTTTCGAGGATTATTAAAAGACGTACTTTATCGAAAGAAATTTCACAAAGTGAAAGAGTGAAGGTTAACGGTAAAATTGCTAAACCGTCTACAAAGCTTAAAGAAGGCGATATCATTGAAATAGAGTTTGGTAGAACAATCTTGACAGTGAAAGTGAAATTGCTTAAAGAACATGTTCTTAAAGATGAAAGTACGATGCTATATGATATCATTGATGAAAAAAGAAAAGAAGAGCTTTAGATTGTCATCAGACAGTCAGCTCTTTTTATATGAATAATTCATATTCAACAACATATGATTTACTGGAGGGATATCATATGGATAAACAAATACATTTTGAACAAACACCTTATCACCATGTTTATTTAAAAGATCGAAAAAATATTGAACTAACAGGTGTGAAAAAGATAGAAAGTTTTGATTCTTTAGAATTTTTGATAGAAACATCTTTAGGATATTTAAATATCAAAGGGTCTGATCTATCTTTGATCAGATTAGATCAAGAAAAAAACGAAGTGACAATTAAAGGAAATATTGATTCACTATCTTACTTATCTAATAAAAAAATAACGAAGAATAAAGAAACAGTCTTTAATAAACTTTTAAAATGAGCTTAGTAACACAACTTCAAGG
>CAMFRJ010000227.1 GCA_945981915.1 uncultured Erysipelotrichaceae bacterium | reverse complement strand
TTATTATATCATATTTTTTTATTTTGTCTATTTTAAAGTGTAGAAGAAATATTTTCCATTTCTTGATCAATCTTTGTACGAATTTGTTTCATGCCTTCCTTATTGACTTTACAAATTTCTCTATCAAATGTATATAAACCATTAAGTTCTTCTTCAATATCAGACAATTGTGTATAAACACAACCACACATTCCTTCTTGAATACAAGGAATAACACTTGTTTCATACAAATGATTCATTTTTTTCATCAATTGTTCTTCATTGCCTGCTTTTCCATAACCATAAGTATGTTCACTATCACAGTGTCCTTCAATGATACGAACATATCCACCACATTCACTTAAAAATAAAGGCTTGCTTGATTGTGGTCTTAACTGTTTATTTCTAAAATACATATGTACACTATTGACGTCACTTTGTTGTTGCTCAAACCATCCCGAAGTAGAATCAAACAATCTTCCAGGATCTTTATCTTTCAAAAGCTGATAAAGACGATCACTATCAAACTGTCCCCATCCTTCATTGAAAATAGTATACATGATAATAGAAGGATGATTGTAAAGATGCTTCATTGTCTCAATACTATGTTGTACAAAAAACTGTTGTCTTTGATCGTATTGAGAAACCTTATCTTTTTTCTTTTTAAAACCTGCAGTTGGTAAAAGAGTATCTGAAAAATAATGATAATCGCCACTATTAACCATATCTTGGACAACAAGCATCCCATGAAGATCGCAATAATAATAGAAAATATCTGGTTCTACTTTAATATGTTTTCTTAACATATTAAAACCTAATTCCTTCATTTTCAAAATATCATCTTCATAACCCTTAGGTGATTGGGGAATAAAATGCCCTTCTGGAAAATACCCTTGATCTAATACACCATGTAAAAATATTGGTTGATGATTTAAACAAATTCTCTTTTTCTCCTGAATTGTCTCAATAGTGATAACACGCATCGCAAAATAACTTTCTACCTTATCATTGTCAGTTTCAATAAAAATCGTGTATAAAAAAGGATCATCGATAGACCAATAATGAATATCATACGAACTTAAATCTATTGTCTGATAAGGCCTATCATAGCTTTGTTGGAAAGTTTCATCTCCCATGACAATTGTCACTGTATATTTCTTTTTTGTCTCAACAAATAAATCTATTGATTGATCATGAGGTGTAATCTTAACATCTTGAATATAGTTTTCTGGAACAGCTTCTAACCAGACACTCTGCCAAATACCAGATACAGCTGTATACCACATTCCTTTTGGTTGTTTTGTTTGTTTTCCATAAGGATACAGCGAATTCAAGTCATCTTTGACAATAACAGTTAATTTGTTTTCATTTCTTAAATAAGGTGTAACATCAAAAGTAAAAGGTAAATAACCACCTTCATGCTGTCCAATATAATACTTGTTTAAATATACCTCACAAATTTGATCAACAGCACCAAAATGTAATAAGAGATGATCATTTTCTTGAAAAAAATGATCAGTTAAAATAAAACTCTTTTCATAAATCAATTCATTTGTCACTTCTCCTTGATATAAAGAAGCCTTTGATTGCGGGCAAAAAGGAACAACAATATCATTACCATTACATGTCCATTGCCCATTCAAACTCATAAAACTATCTCTTTTAAGTTGTGGCCTAGGATATTCATCGTACCAACTCATTTCTTTTTTCATTGTTTTCACCACCTCATCCTATTACCTTTAAGCTAGTATTAAAATATAACGATGATTTTCTTCTACTTATATTTTATCAATATCTCAAATAAAAATAAACACAAGAATTGTGTTTATTCAATAGGCTCCATATAAAATTTTCCTTTAACATCTTTAGATTGAATAATATCAATAAAAACATGTGGATCTATATCCTTGATCATATGCATCACCTGTTTAAAATCATTAGCACCAATAACAGTTAATAATAATGTCTGTTTCTTTTTTAAATAACTTCCTGTCCCGTCAATACGCGTCATACCATGATGAGAGTATTTTAAAAATTGTTCTTCAATTTTATCAGGAACCGCTGTGATGATCAATAGTGTGATTTTTTGATCTCTTTTATGAAATTTTTCAACAACTTGCGTTGAAACAAATTGAAAGATGATAGAATACATAGCAGCTTCAAAACCAAATAAACATCCTGCGATAATTAAAATACAACAATTTAACGCAAACACAAATCCCCAAGATGATCTTTTTAAGCGATTTGACAAATAGACAGCGATAAAATCAGTTCCACCTGTAGAAGCATGTCCATATAAAGCTATACAGATAGCTATTCCATTTAAAATACCGCCAAAAATAGCAACCAGCAATGGATCGTATGTGATAGGTGTTACTGGTATTAAATCTACCAAAAATGAATTCAAAACAATTAATATTAATGTATACGTTGTAAATTTCTTACCAATCAGTTTAAAACCGATAAACGCAGGAAAAACATTTAAAGTCACATTGATAAAAGAATAAGGAACCGAGATACCCATAAACACATCTAAACTTCTTTGAATCAGTAATGATAGACCAGTAAAGCCACCAGGAATCAAATTTGCCGCTCGTACAAATGATTTGATATTGAAAGACAAAACAACTGCAGCGACAATAACGCATACAATAGACATCATTGATTTCAGAAAATTGTTCTGATAAAAAAACTTATTATCTGTTGACATAGAAAATCACCCTTATATATTTTAATATTGTACGTATTTAAAAACAATACCTAAAATTAACGATTTTCTACTTTTTCATCCTCACAATCATCTCCAAAAAGAACATCAGCAACATTACCAATTAAATTTTTAAAATAGTCAACACTTTCTTGAAGATCATCATGATCATTTTTTTCCTGAATAGTTGACACAGTTTGAAAATCTTTTTGATTTTTCATAAGACATCTCTCCCCTCTATTTCTCAAACACTATAGCATGATTTTTTATTAAGGATGAGATTTTTTTTA
>CAMFRJ010000226.1 GCA_945981915.1 uncultured Erysipelotrichaceae bacterium | reverse complement strand
ATGATATTCTCTCAACAATCAAAGTTACAAAAAATTGATAACGAAAAAATTCAAGATTATCATCATATTGTTTATCATCAAGATAGCTATATGTTTAATACTTCAATTGTCTCAATTTTATTATTGGGAATCGATAAGGATAATAGTGATATCAATTCTATGGGTCAATCTGATGCTATGGGCTTATTGCTACTTGATAGAGAGAACAAAAAAATAAGTTTTATTACAATTCCTCGCGAAACAATGAGTGAAATTGAAATGTTTGATGTACAGGGTAATAGTCTGGGATATCAAACATCATTTATTAATTTGGCCTATGCATATGGGAAAGATAAAAATAATGGATGTATGTTAAGTAGTAGAGCTGTGTCTCGTTTATTCAATAATATTCCTGTTATTCATTATGCAGCAATTGATCTTAGTTCATTGTCTATGATCCATCAGATTGTAGGAACTTTAGAAGTAATGATTCCTAATGATAGTTTACAAGATATTGATAAAAATTGGACAAAAGGAAAAACAATTATTCTGACTAATGAAAATGTTGAATCATTTATTAGAACAAGAGATGCAAAAAAAGATTTTACGAGCCAAACTAGATTGGAACGTCAAGAGGTATATATTAAATCATTTTATGAAAAGATTCATCAACTATTATTAGAGGATAGAGATGATGTAATCAATCAGCTATATGATATAGTTAAAAATCAGAAGATGACCACAAATATAACATATAATGATTTGGTAGATTTTTGTCAAATGATGATTGATTTTCAATTTGATAAAACGAATAATTTTTATACATTAGCAGGACATTATGAATCAGGTGACGTTCATAATACCTTTTATGCAGATCAAGATAAGTTGGATCAACTTGTTATTAAGCTGTTTTATAAAAAGGAGATGAAGTAGAATGAAAAAAATGTGGAAAAGTTTATGTTGTATTACAACTATAATGTTTTTAACATTTACTAGTGTATTTGCAAAACCAAGTCCTACTGTAAATGGTAGTGTTATTTCGTATTCGGGTGTCGATGATGGGTATGCTATTGAATTTGAATATGATCAGAGTCAATTTGAAGATGTGAAATCAAAACCAATGGGCCAAATTGAGCAATTAAATAGTGGTACAAATCTCGTGAAAGCTTTAGAAGGTGAGAAGATTGAAGGCGTAGATCATCTTTCTTTAGGAGATTACACTCTATTAACAAAAGTTCAGGATTTAAAGCCTTTTAAAATTTCTAATGATGAAAGAAAAGTCTTTTATCATGTTACTGTGACATGGGAAGTTCCTAATTTAACTGATGAAATGGACATTAAGGTGTTACATTATAGTACACATCGTCAAGTTTGGGAAGTTTATCAACCAGATCAGTATGGCGACAAAAAAGTAACAAATACATTTCAAGATTTGTCACCAGTTGCGATAATATATAAGCTTAAAGAAACACCAGCTGCTTCATCAAATCAGACAAAAACAGGTGATGAAACTCATATTGTTATGCATTTATGTTTTGCGTTAGGATCTTTAACAGTTCTTGTTATTTTATTTGTTTTAGTGAAAAAGAAGAAAGACAAAAGATAAGAATTATTCTTATCTTTTTATATAGGTACGATAATGAATTACATAGATATACATGGTCATTATGCCTGGGGTATTGATGATGGAATACCAAATATAGAGCAAGCAAAGATGGCTTTATTAAAAGCTTCATATGAACACATTAATATGATTGTTGCAACTGCTCATGTAAATCAAAAAACTTCTTTTGAAGATCTAAGAAAAATTGTACAAAGAATAGAAGAACTAAAGATATTAGCGCAAAATTATCATATTCAAGTTCTTTATGGAAGTGAATTGATGCTGGATCATACTATTGAACAACGAATGAAAGCACATCTTTATTTACCGATTGAAAACACAGATTATGTTTTATGTGAATATAATGTTAAACATGTTGATCATAATTATTTTGATCATTTTGATGAATATTTGATTTCACTTTTATCTAGAGGATATAAACCAATCGTCGCACATATTGAAAGATATTACCAAAATCATAATCTTGATATTGGTTTTATCAAGTATCTTATTGAAATGGGTTGCGTGATTCAGGTCAATTCATCTAGTTTGTTGACAAATTCGATATATAGAACGAATGCCATGAGATTATTAGATCATCAACTTGTTCATGTTATTGCTAGTGATACTCATCGCGCACATAAGAGCAGATATCCAAATTTAGATGAGTGCTATTGTTTTTTGACACAATGTGGATTTGATCACAATTATTTAAACATTTTGTTCTATGATAATCCAAAAAGAATAATTGAAAATCAAAATACGTTACAACCAAAATGTAAGAAGAGGAGTCTTATACAGAGATGTTTGAAAAAGTGAACGTTGAGATAGTTTAAAATCAATGAAATAGGACTAGATATTTATATCTGATTATGTTATATTAATGAATGCGAGGTGATATCATGGATACAGAAAAAGTATTGCTTACAAAAAGCGGTGTTGAAAAACTTGAAAAAGAAAGAGATAATTTAATCAATGTAGAAAGACCTAAGGTCATTGAAGAATTACAATTAGCTCGTTCACAAGGTGACTTATCAGAAAATGCTGACTATGATGCAGCTAGAGATAAACAAGCACAATTAGAACAAAGAATTAAAGAAATTGAATATATGCTTCAAAATGCAGAGATCATTTCTGAAGAAGAAATGGATCTTAATGTTGTTAAACCAGGAACAACTGTGACAATTTTAGATTTATCTGAAGATGAACCAGAAGAAGAAAAATATAAGATTGTAGGTGCTTTTGAAACAGATCCTTTAAATGGAAAGATTTCTAATGAATCTCCATTAGCAAAAGCTTTAATTGGACACGGAGTTAATGAAATTGTGACTGTTGCAGTTGCTGAACCATATGATGTTAAGATTCAAAAAATTGAATTTGTAAATGATGACAACAACTAATT
>CAMFRJ010000225.1 GCA_945981915.1 uncultured Erysipelotrichaceae bacterium | reverse complement strand
GCATATCGTCGGCAGCGTCAGATGTGTATAAGAGACAGATATTCATATGAACATATATTCATATGATAGGAGGCCAATATGGACAAAGTTGTTGATCAAGAGGTTGTTGATAAAGTTATGAATTCTTTACCTGATGAAGAAATACTTTATGATGTGGCTGAGTTGTTTAAAATATTTGGAGATTCTACACGAATAAGAATCATTTGTGCTTTGTTTACATCAGAAATGTGTGTGTATGATCTTGCAGCGTGTTTAAAAATGAACCAATCTGCAATTTCACATCAGTTACGGATCTTAAAAGCTAATAAGCTTGTTAAAAACAGAAGAGAAGGAAAAATGATGTATTATTCATTAGACGATGAACATGTGAAAAGTATTTTTGAAGCAGGATATGCACATATAATGGAGGAAAAGTAGTATGAAATATAAATTAAAATTATCTGGATTAGATTGTGCACATTGTACACAAAAAATTGAAGATAGAATTAATCAAGAAAATGACATACAAGATTGTTTGATTTCATTTGCAAATGGGATAATGACTTTTGAAAGTGATAATGAACAAATATTGGAAAAAGTTATAGACATAATTCATCAAATAGAACCAGATGTTAAAATTCAAAATATGATGACTCAAACTACTGATGAAAAAAAGTATAGTCAATGTTATCACGAACACCATCACGAACATGATCATTGTAACTGTAATCATGATCATCATGAACATGACCACTGTGATTGTGAACACGAACATCATCATGAACATGATCATTGTGATTGTGAACACGAACATCATCATAAACATGACCACTGTGATTGTGGACACGAACACCATCATGAACATGAACATTGCAACTGTGACCATGATCATCATGAACATGACCACTGTGATTGTGGACATGCTCATGAAGCAATACCTGAAAGAGATATCAAAGATGGAGTTAGATTCTCTATACAAGGATTAGATTGTGCTAATTGTGCTATGAAGGTTGAAAATGAAATTAAAAAGCAGCCTTATGTCGTTGATGCAGTGATTAATTTTTCCACAGGTAAACTGATTGTTAAGACAAATAATCATGATGATCTTTTAAATAATTTACAAAAAGTAATTGATAGTGTAGAAGAGGGGGTCACTTTAACAAGCGATGAAAGTATAAAATACAAAAAACCTCGTTTATTTGTCTTAAAAGATAATATTGAGTTATTGGAAGGAGTTATTGTTTTTATTGCTGCTTTGCTTACTAAGGGATGGTTTAGTACATTTTTGTATATTTCTGCATATCTTCTTATTGGATATAAAGTTATTTTGAAGGCATTAAAAAATATAGGAAGAAAAGATTTTTTAGATGAAAATTTTTTGATGTGTATTGCAACTTTTGGTGCAATTGCCTTACATGATTATAGTGAAGCAATTGCAGTAATGTTGTTTTATGCAATTGGTGAAATATTCCAAGGTTATGCAGTCAATAAGACACGTCATTCTATTAGTTCTTTGATGGATATCAAAAGTGAATATGCAAATTTAGTTATTAATGATGAAATAAAGAAGGTGAAGCCTGAAAATGTACAAATCAATGATGTCATTGTTGTCAAAGTGGGTGAAAAAATACCTCTAGATGGACAAATTATTGAAGGTCAGTCAATGCTTGATACATCTAGTTTGACAGGAGAATCTTTACCTAGAAATGTTCAGGTAGGAGATGAAGTGCTTTCTGGTGTAGTGAATTTAAGTGAGATCATATATGTTAAAGTGACTAAACCATATCAAGATAGTACTGTAAGTAAAATTATAGATTTGGTTGAAAATTCAGCAAGTAAAAAAGCACAAATTGAAAAATTTATCACGAGATTTGCACGTGTTTATACACCTACAGTTGTTGGTTTAGCAATTTTATTGTTATTTGTACCAATGATTATTTTACCAAACCAATCATTTCAGACTTGGCTATATAGGGCATGTACATTTTTAGTTGTTTCTTGTCCTTGTGCTTTAGTTATATCAATTCCTCTTGGTTTGTATGCAGGTCTTGGAAAAGCAAGTTCCTTAGGTGTTTTGATCAAAGGTGGAAATTATTTAGAGTTACTTAAAGATGTTGATACTGTTGTTTTTGATAAAACAGGGACTTTAACAAAAGGTGAATTTGAAGTGATTGATATTTCTGATCGTTCATTATTAGAGATAGGAGCATATGGAGAGTACATGTCTAATCATCCTATTGCAAAGAGTATTGTCTCTAGTTATGATAAAGAAATTGATAATTCGCGTATTACAAATTTTAAAGAAAGTGCTGGTCAGGGAATTTCAGTTGAAATAGATCATGAATTATATCATTTGGGAAATGAAAGATATTTTACACAATTAGGAATTGCTGTTCAACATCCTCAAACAGTCGGTACAATTGTTTATATTGCAAAAGATCATACTTATTTGGGATATATTGTTGTCGGTGATGTGATTAAAGAAACTACGGTTGCTGGTATACAAGCACTTAAAGATGAACACATTAAAAATACAGTCATGTTAACTGGTGATCATCATGATGTTGCACATGATATTGCACAAAAAATCGGAATTGATACAGTGTATAGTGATTTATTACCACAAGATAAAGTCACACAGTTAGAAAAATTATTAAACAAAGATTCAATCGTTGCATTTGTTGGTGATGGAATTAATGACGCACCTGTACTTGCAAGAGCAGATTTAGGAATTGCAATGGGCGGTGTTGGTAGTGATGTAGCAATTGAAGCAGCTGATGTTGTTTTAATGACTGATGATATTATGACTATCTCTAAAGCTATACATGTTTCTCGTTTAACAAATACCATTTTAAAAGAAAATGTTACTTTTACATTATTGATCAAGATTGGTGTTTTGATACTGACTCTATTTGGTTTAACAAATATGTGGATGGGTGTTTTCGCTGATGTTGGTGTAACATTAATTGCGATATTGAATTCAATGAGAATATTATATAAGAAGTAAAGGTAATCTAAAAT
>CAMFRJ010000224.1 GCA_945981915.1 uncultured Erysipelotrichaceae bacterium | reverse complement strand
ACCGGAAATCCATATTTAGGAAGAATATTTCCTCTTGATAAGAAAGATATTACATTTTCCTTAGTGTATGTGTTAATTCTGTAAATAATAGAACCATTTGGCCTATTTTCCGATTCAAGTCTTGCTTTTTCGTCATATAATGACTTAACTTCCGAATAGTATTGATTATATACTGCCGTTATATTAGGAAAAGATGGATCCGGATTATCAAACAGCCAATCTGCCCATCCAAAATCCTTGATTTTTAGTTTGTTCACTAGCTGATTAGGAAATGCATTTAGAAGATAATCCCTCAACTCCTCAGGTTTACTGTAAACATAGTTTTTAAATGCAATATATCCTTTATTATCACCATTTTCACCAAAGAAATCCTTTATCTGTCCAAAGTATTCAGGATGAAGCCTCCAGAAGAATGACAAGGCTGCAGAATATAGATGTCTTATACCTATTTTTTCATTTTCAACTTTAAAAAGAGGTGGTTTAATTTCACCATTAATCATCGAAACAGGATTTGTAAAATAATTAAAGTCATGGTTTGACTTATTACAGAAAGTCAATGCCAAAGCAGCAGATTTTGTGCTACGTCCCGCTCTACCTGCACGCTGGACATAGTTTGAAGGTGTAGGTGGCATATTTCTCATAAACACCGTTTCAAGATCACCAATATCAACGCCCATTTCAAAAGTTGTCGAGCAGCTTAAAACATCAATTTCTTGTCTCTTAAATTTATCTTGGAGTTTATATGCTTCTTCACTACTTAGCTGGGCTGTATGTTCAACTACACGTAATGGTTGTTCATCAAGGTCGTTATAAATTCTATAGTAATGGTTCTCTTTTTCTAGAGAATCAACATCAATTTCTTTCAACTCACCATCACATTTATATGCAGGGCATACATCGTTAACATTGTAAGGAGTTATTCGATGACATTTACTGCATCGATACCACTTGGTCCCTTTTGCAATTTTTAGCTTGCTTATATCAATCCTTTTACCACTAAAATCTGAATTGTCCTTTAATACTCCATTTGGTTCAAGGATTTTTGACCAGATTGAAGTCAATATCTTGACTAACTGATTCCTTTCAAAGTTAAATCCTTTAGCTGCAAAAAGTCTTTGAAGATAATCGAGTCTCTTATTAGTAGAAATATCGTTTTTCGGCACAAATGACTTAATATATTTATTCTTAGGATTAGCTAAAACATATGTATTTGTCACATTATTGTTTGAATAAAAAGCTACATCAGACTCCGTAAAGTTCTGTCCATGATGGATTGCGTTGTCTTCAAACATGCTTCTCATCAAAACAAGACAAACGTTCCTAAGATCTTCTGATGATAATTTTAACTTTTGATTTTCAAGTATTTGGATACTATCAACAAAATCAATCTTCATAAGGCCTAATCCTATTAAAGAGTTTCGTGCATAGCTTTGAATCAATTCCTTCATGATGGCTTTCCATGATTCCTTCAAATAATCTGGATGATCATCATTCATGTCTGAAATTTTATTATTTTTGAAATCCGTAGACATGTCTTTAACAAAATTTGTTAAAGGTTTGCCTTCATCTGGAAGTTTTTTAATATTGTCATAAATTATACGACTATATAAAAACCCCTGGTATGTACTATAAAAATATGTTGCGAAGAACGCTGCTGCCTGACGATTATCAGAAAACGCAATAAATTGTTTTGCTTTTGAAATAGTCTCTACTTTTTCTGCCGAATCACCGAAACCATCATCAAATCCGTCATCAAAACCATCATCTTCCAAAACTTTCGATGTAATTTTCACTTCCTTATTTGGGAGCTCTTCAAACAGAGCAGTGCCAATAACGCTGGTTGAGGCCTCCTGACCTGAGAAAAATGAACGCAAAATACCAACGCTGTTTGTTCCTTCACACTTGATGCATTTTGTAACCCTTCCCGTTCTTTCACTCTGAGATACTTTTATCAATTTGATGTATGAATTCTCATCGTGTTTACAATGTGTTTTGTGAACCATATTAGCTTCACGTATGAAACCACAATGAGGACATAACTCATATTCCTTTACCTTAAGATTTTGATCTTCAAGTTTTGCATCGTCGTCATCATCATTAACTTTGTCACCTATCAGAAAAGCTTCTCTAATTCTATCTCCACCAAAATTATTTTTCTGTACAAGATGATTCACACCTTTTTCATCTGGTTCAATTGTTCCTAAAAGATAGATTGCGTGGCATTGAGAACAAGTAACAATTTCAAAAAAACTGTATTCCTTGTCGTTTACATATTTCTTGATTTGCCTTGTTAATGAAAGTTCCTTATGATCTCCCAATGTAACGAACACTCCTTCGGTTGCTCTTATGAACATGTGGTATCGAGCATCAAACAACTTTTTTCTATTTTTTATTGCCTTAGAAGCCACATTGACAAAAGCAGACACTTCTTCTTCGTTCCAGTTTACTGCCTTACACAATTCGGCAACCGTTTTTGGAGTAACTAGAAATCTTTTTATTTTCCAAAAGGTTTCATCCCTCAGCAAACAATCAAAAATGTATTCATAACAATCGTTTGAATCAATTTCTATTTTGGTGTAGTTTTTGAGCATTTCAAGAATCTTTTCGTCTGAATATCCAGACTCAAAGATATCATTCATTTCAATATAATCGGCAGTATTAAAGCAAACACCATTTTCATTGTCGTGGGTAAACTTGATTCTATGTGCTCTTATAATGTCTTCGGCATAGAAAGGTGCGTCGCAAAGATTGCTTGCAAATTGAGCAACCTCCTCATTTGCCTTTTCGACTCCTAGATTGGCACTGGTCAAAATATATCTAATATCTGCGTCCTTAAGATATGCCTTAAGTCTTCTTAAAAGCATAGATACTTCAATTCCAGTCGAGCCAGAATATGTATGTGCTTCATCCAAAACGACAAATCTCCAGTTATGAGAGAACTGCCCTTGGAAGAAGCTGTTATCTTTAGGACGTAACATCAAATATTCCAACATCGAATAGTTTG
>CAMFRJ010000223.1 GCA_945981915.1 uncultured Erysipelotrichaceae bacterium | reverse complement strand
ACACTGCATATCGTCGGCAGCGTCAGATGTGTATAAGAGACAGGTTCTCAGGCCATGGATGAAAGATTATTGGCTTTACCTAATCAACCAAAACAATTTATTTTGGTTGAAGATATCATAATGGCTAATTTAGATAAGATATTTGAAAAATATACAATTAAAAATGCATCATTTATTCGTGTTACCAGAAGTGCTGATATTGATGAAGATGATTATACTTTAGAAGGACATAATGATTATCGTGAATTAATGGAAAATTTAATTAAAGAAAGAAGAAAATTAGTTCCGATTCGATTGGAAATGTCTAGAGGATTAGAAGAATTAGAAATCGTGATGTTAATGAATTTCTTACATGTGAAACGCCATCAAATAATTGTCAGTGATGCACCTTTAGATTTGTCATTTATCTCTGAACTGCGAGATCATTTAAAAACAGTGAATAGAAGTTATTTTTATAAACCATTAGAAGCAAGAAATAGTCCATTAGTAGAAAATAAAGTACCGATGATCAAACAAATATTGAAAAAGGATATCTTGTTATCTTATCCTTTTGAATCAATGTCACCATTTTTACGATTGCTTAATGAAGCAAGTCAAGATAAAAATGTGGCGAGCATAAAAATGACTTTATATAGAGTGGCTAAAAATTCAAAGATTGTTAATAGTTTAATTAGAGCTGCTGAAAATGGAAAAGAAGTTGTTGTTTTGGTTGAATTGAGAGCACGTTTTGATGAAGAAAGAAATATAAACTGGTCTAAAAGATTAGAAGCAGCTGGATGTCATGTCATCTATGGATTGAATGGGCTTAAAGTACATTCAAAATTATGTTTGATTACTTATAAAAATGGATCATCAGTAGATTATATCTGTCAAATTGGAACAGGTAACTATAATGAAGTGACTGCAAGATTATATACTGATTTTTCATTGATGACTTCAAATAGAGAAATAGGGGAAGAAATGAATGCTATCTTTAATCATTTAAGTTTAGGTGAAACTGAAACTGAGTCACAATTGTTGATGGTTGCACCAAATTGCATGATTTCTAAAATATTTGCTGAAATTGATAAACAGATTGCCCTTGCAAAAGAAGGTAAAGAAGGATATGTTGGCTTTAAATGTAATTCAGTAACAAGTAAACCGATGATTGATAAGCTTATTGAAGCAAGTCAATCAGGAGTGAAAATTGATATGATTGTAAGAGGAATCTGTTGTATCATTCCTGGTGTCAAAGACATGACAGAAAATATTCGTGTGATTTCTATTGTTGGTCGTTACCTTGAACATTCACGTGTTTACATTTTTGGTAAAGGAGATCAACAAAAGGTTTATATTTCTTCAGCCGATCTTATGACAAGAAACTTGGAAAGAAGAGTTGAAGTAGGAACAATTGTTTTAGATGATAAAGTGAAAAAAACAATTGTGAATATGTTTAATACAATGTTAAAAGACAATGTAAAAGCCTGTGAATTAAAAGCAAACGGAAACTATAAGAGAGTTAAAAATAAAGAAGTAGAATTAAATAGTCAAGAATACTTTTTTAAAAAACGTAGCTAAGGGAGGTTTTATATGAGATTAGGAATACTAACAAGTGGTGGAGATTGTCAAGCCTTAAATGCAACCATGAGAGCCTTGGTCTTAACATTACACAAAAATATTGATGATTTAGAAATTATCGGCTTTATTGATGGCTATAAAGGATTAATGTATGAAAATTATAAAGTCATGAAAGTTGAGGATTTTAAAGATATTTTAAATATGGGAGGAACCATATTAGGATCTTCAAGATGTCCATTCAAAAAGATGAGAGTGATTGAAAATGGTTTTGATAAAGTAGAGGCAATGAAAAGAACATATAAAAAATTAGAATTGGATTGTTTAGCTGTTCTAGGAGGAAATGGTTCTTTAAAATCAGCTAATATGCTTTATGAAGAAGGACTTCATGTCATCGCTCTTCCTAAAACAATTGATAATGATACATGGGGAACAGATTATACGTTTGGATTTCAATCTGCAATTGATATTGCGACAACTTATCTTGAACAGATTCAAACAACTGCGCGTAGTCATAGTCGTTTGTTTGTGGTAGAAATCATGGGACATAAAGTTGGACATATTTGTTTGCATGCTGGAATTGCCGCAGGAGCAGATGCTATTTTATTACCAGAGATGCCTTATGATATCGATGCACTTTCTCGCGCTATTCAAAAGAAACAAAAAGAAGGACAAAGATCGTTTGTGATTGCTTGTGCGGAAGGAGCATTATCCAAGGACGAAGCTGCTCTTAGCAAAAAACAATATAAACGTATTGTTAAAGCAAGGGAAGGGAAGTCTGTTGCCTATGAAATTGCAGATAAGTTAGCTAAACTTGTGGATATGGAAGTGAGAGTTTCATGCTGTGGGCATGTGCAACGTGGAGGAAATCCTTGTGCTTATGATAAGGTCATGGCCACACGTTTTGGTGTTGAAGGAGCACGCTTGATCTTAAATCAACAATTTGGACGACTTCCCGTTTCGAAAGGGACAGAGGTGACTTCTATCCCTTTAACTGAAACAGCAGGTCAATTAAAATATGTTGATCCAAATGGAGAATATGTTCAAACAGCACGTGCTTTAGGTATCTGTTTTGGTGATGAAATGAGCGAATCATAAAAAAATGATAATACCTATGATATTTAAAAATCATAGGTTTTTATTATGCGTTCATTTTTAATGAACCATATCTAAATATATGTAGTGCAGTGATAAATCAAGATTGATGAAATGTTGTCAAAATATATATTTTTATAATTCGTGTCGTGAAATATATCATACTCATAGGAAAGAGGAATGTATATTTAAGGTGTTTGAAACATTTTTTTCAACAATATATTTTTAAAGGCTTTTATGTATTGTATTTTCAGAATATCAAAAGTTTTCTTAAATGTATGAAGAAAATGGATCGAGTTTATATTTTTGTATTTGAAGATGTATTAGAACTCAATGATTTCATTCAGTTATGTTTTTTACATGGTAGTCGTT
>CAMFRJ010000222.1 GCA_945981915.1 uncultured Erysipelotrichaceae bacterium | reverse complement strand
GTTTGTAGATATTTCTTTGAAATTTCCTTTTTTTCTTCTAATTCTTTTTTCTCATTATAAGTGATCAATCCTTTTGTAATCTGTGAACATAATTTCTTTTGATAAGCTTTAGAGCGCAATTGTCCATTTTCATTATAGTTAGACATAAAACCACATTCAATCAAAACGCCAAGTGTTTTTGTAGCCCTTAAAACACGAAAACCACATCCACTTATAGGCTTTTTACTATGTGTGACAGTCTTTAATTGTTCATCAATATCATGAGCCAGTTCTTTCCCCTTTTCACTACGATAATAATAAAAAACCTGTGACCCCCAGGCATGTGAACTTCCAGAAGCATTCTGATGGATACTAATAAGATAATCCGCTTGATAACTATCTATTTTCTTAACCCTCAAATACATATCATCCTGTTTTGAATAATTATAATTACGTTCTGTCATATCATAATCACCATCTCTGGTGAGATAGACAGTTGCCCCCTTTTCTTCTAATTGTTTCTTTAAAACTTGTGAGACACTCAGATTAATCTCATCTTCATTATAACCATATTCAATTGCTCCATTATCAAAACCTCCATGTCCTGGATCAATGACAATCACTTGATTCTTTAAAGGAAGTTCCTTCGCTTGTACATCTTTCAATAAAATCATCAAGCTACATAAAAAGATCATTATTATTTTCAAAAAGCTTTTCATGTTCTCACCATTGCATTGTATGTTTTATTTTTGAAAACATGACTTCTTATTTTATCAATAAGCAAATATTGTCACTCGCTTTTCAATATGGTAAAGTAATGAAGGATATAGGAGAATAATCATGGAAAAATTAGAAAAATATATTTTAGAAAACGGACAAGTCATTAATGGCAAAATATTAAAAGTAGATACTTTTTTAAATCATCAAGTTGATCCACAAATTATGGATTGTATAGGAAAAGAATTCTATCACTATTTTAAAAAGTATCCCATTAATAAAATCGTCACAATTGAAACGAGTGGTATTGCTCCAGCACTTATGTGTGCTTTTCAATTCCAAGTTCCCTTGGTCTTTATCAAAAAAGCAATACCATCAACAATGAGCGAAGCTTACAGTGCGAAAGTCTTTTCATTTACAAAAAATAAAACTTATCAAATCTCTGTTTCTAAAGAATTTTTAAATAGCGATGATCATATTTTATTCATTGATGATTTTTTAGCTAACGGAGAAGCCTTTGCAGGTGTTGAAAAAATATGTCAAGAAGCAAATGCGACAATCGAAGGTGTTGGTATTGTCATTGATAAAGTGTTCCAAAAAGGACATCGTATCATTAAAGAAAAAGGTTATGATATTTACTCACTTGCGATGATTGAATCATTAAATGACAATAAAATCGTATTTAAAAAATAGCATGATCTGCTATTTTTTTATTTGTCTGATGATCATATCTAATTCTTCTAAATAAATACAATGATGAATCGTATTATTTTTAACCCCTTGATAACATTCATCCAAGTCAAACCATTTGACTTTACTGACTTCATGATCAAGAAAATGAAATTCATTTTCTTCTAAATCTTTCCACAAAATAAATATCTTACTCACTTGATTATCTTTAAAAACATGTCCATGAAATACATTTTCAAAACAAAAATGTCTATTTCCACAATCAATAAGTTCTTCAACAGATACATGAATTCCTAATTCTTCCTTCAATTCACGAATGGCAGAAGAATAAAAATCAACACCTGAAGGAATATGCCCCGCACTAGAAATATCATAAAAGCCAGGAAACGAATCTTTATCATCACTTCTTTTTTGTAATAAAATCTGTATTGTATTGTTTTTCCTTCTTAATATCCAAACATGACTGGTACGATGACGGATCCCTAATTGATGAGCTCTCACTCTATCTATCGTCTCACCAGTAGGATTCCCCTTTTCATCAACAACATCCAATATTTCCATGCTCTTTCCTCCTCGTCAAAAAATATGAAATCAATAGACATAATACCACAACAATAACGAAAATGACACCTTGTGGCAAAGGCAACACATATTGTAAACTACTTAAAAGAACAGGATGAATCATGTAAATATATAAGCTCATTTGTCCTAGTCTTTTTGTCTTCCATAAACAATGAGGATGTTTCAGGCATAGCAACATCAGTGTCGGTACAAGAATAATTAATGAAAAATAACTGTTTCCATCAAGTGCTCCATGTGATTGTAAAAAATACGATTCTCCAAGCAAAGCTATCAATGATAGTACAAAAATATAATTCAAATATTTTCCCTTGAGATGATATCGTTCAATGAATGCACCAATAGACAAATAAAACAATGAAGAACACAAACCAGCTTGTGGCCAAGTCCATATTTGCGTATGTATCATTGATATTTTTTGTATCTGGGTCCCTATAAAGAGATGTCCATAACTATCATTGGTCATACAAAGCAGATAAAGAACAAAGCCGATAATCAACCACGGCCATACTTTTTTCTTTTTCCAAGCTGGCATCATGATGATGAATGAAATGAGCAATGAAGATAGATACCAATAGGCTCCACCTAATCCTGTCGATATAATTTTCCATAAATACAAAAAAACATTGGGAACATATGGAAAAACAAATGGAGTAAAGATAATGATCTCTATCATTTCAAAGATGATCAATGTTTTAAAAAGTTTAATGAAATAATCTTTCACTGAGCGCCCATTCTGTAATCTTTGATAAAAATAGTATCCTGAGACAACAAAGAAAAATGGAACAGCAATTCTAAAGATTCCCATTGTTATAACATAATAAAGGACATCAATGCTTCCCTTAAAAAGTTGTGCATGAATACCGATAATACATAAAGAAAAAATGAATTTTAATAAATCAATTGTTTGATTACGTTCCACAATGATCACTCCTTTGTCATATTATATCATAAATCAGCTTCTTCCTTTACATTTATGAAAAGGCTGTTTAAAATAGGGATAAAGTGAGGAAAATATAATGAAAAAATGCTGGTGTGGAAGTGGTCTTCCCTATGAATC
>CAMFRJ010000221.1 GCA_945981915.1 uncultured Erysipelotrichaceae bacterium | reverse complement strand
ATCTAGTGTTAAGCTCTTCCTTGGTATTTACCATCTTGAGTATTGACCATAACAACTTCACCTTCACTGATAAATAAAGGAACTCTAATTTGCAATCCAGTTTCTACGGTAGCATTTTTAGTAGCTCCAGTTGCAGTATCACCTTTTACAGCTGGTTCAGTTTCAGTAATTGTAAGTGGTACGTTAATTGGTAAAGATACTCCTAATACTTCACCTTCATGACTTGTGATTTCAACTTCATCTGATGGCTTTAAGAAATTTAATTCCCATTTTAAACGATCACTAGGAATTTCAGTTTGTTCGAATGTTTCATTATCCATGAATACTAACATATCGCCTGAATCATATAGATACTGCATTTTTCTTTTTTCAATCATTGCTAATTCAACTTTTTCAGTTGGATTGTATGAAATTTCAGTGATAGATCCAGTTCTCATATTTTTTCTTTTTACCATGTATTTACCAGATAATCTACCTTGTTTATTTTGTTCATTAGATATACACAAAAATAAATCTGTATTTTCAGTATATGCATTCCCTGGTTTTAATTGTTTAATACTTACTGCCATATATGTATTTTCTCCTTTGACTATTATCACAAAGCATTATAACAAATTTATATACTGTTGTAAAATAAAAAACATTCATTCTTACAAACTTTTTTTAAAGTGTAAAATAATTATATCACTGCATAGACTATTTATTGATAAGCAAAATTATTTATCGTATTCTTTTGTTTATCTAAATCAAATACAAATTGTATCATATGATCTATATCTTGGATAGTCACAGCTACATAAAAATAATCGCCCATATCATCTACTGTATAATGAATTGTTATATCATTTTTTTGATAATTTTCACTTAATAAAATTTCATTTTTATTGATGTATTTGATATATGCAATTGTCGAATTAGTAAGAATTCGTACATGATCAACTCTTTTTAAAGATTCAATATGACGAGCATATGCAATTTCATATTGCAAAAATGACAACAAATGAAAAATCAAGATCATAAAAATCACTAAAGTAATCATTAGAGTATTACCCTTCTGTTTTATTTTCATAATCGCTACCAATAAAAAAAGTATAATTTTGATTTTGATAAATACAATCAAGATAGATCAAACCATCTTTATTGTAAAAATAAACTTGTTCTATCTTATCACAAAGAATATTATACCCAGGTGTAATCACTAATTGTTCATTATCAAGAATAACCTGATTCTTTTCATTATCTTCATTGTAAAAAGTTAATTGTTGCCCATAGCTGACTTGATGAGCACAATTTAATTCAAAAGAGAGAGTAGCCATGCTGTTTTGCAATGAATGGTCTAAAGTATATTGTTGATCAAACGGTTTAATAGATTTAATAAATAAAGAACAATTTAACAAAATGATCATTGAAATACTTAAAGAAAACAGCACTTCTATTAATGTAAATCCTGAATTATTTTTTCTAATCCATTGTCGATACATATATTTTGTTCTCTTTTATTATTATCAATGAGATAATGTTGATATTGTTCATTTTGAAAAATAATATATTTTTTTGCTTGATTGTATAACGAAACGAACATAATGATACACATGATATAAATACTGAAAGCAAATAATTGATTAACCAAAGTAAAACCTTTAGCTTTCAAAACAAAAATCTCCATTTCCCAAATGAAACACCAATTTGATTTGATTATTTTTTAGATGAATCATTATATGATTTGCTTGATTAATATTACCATTCTTATTAAAATATATCTTTTTTAGGTGTGAAAAATAACAGCCTTCAGGAAGGACATACTTAATATTTTTATCTTGTATTTGACAAGAGATATTTTTTTGAGTAAATGTCAGATCTACCTGTTGATGTGTTGTTAAAGACATACTTTTTGCATGACAAATAATAGATGAGATTTGATTCAATATCATATCCTGATGATAAGATAAAGTTTTTATATGCGCATAAGGAAGAGTTAAAAATGTAAAAACAATGATGATTGATAGTGTCAGTAATACCTCGATAAGAGTAAATCCTTTATTTTGATACATATGCCTCACCATCAGAAATATAAATAGATAATCCAGAAGGACATACTGTTTGTTTTTCTTTTAAATAAGGATGATTTCCTGAGGTTAATTGACTGATACTTGTTGGCAATTCACCATGCTCGATTTCATATAAAATGATTTGCGAATTGACAACTTCAAGTTGAGCATCACAACTTTTTTCTTTGACAACTTTATTTTTACTGGTGACTTCCGGTATTACAAGAAGCAGTATAATAAGTATGATTGAAATGCAAAATACCATCTCAATTAAAGTAAATCCACGTGTGTTTTTTTTCATAAATAATCTCCTACATCATAGTAATAACATTCATCATAGGTAATATAATTGAAATATATATAACAATGACAAATGTTGCAACAAATCCATAAATGAGAGGAACTGCGATTTTAATAAACTTAGATATCATTTGATCAATTTCTGTAAAGACCAATTGAATATAATCTTGTAATGTCTTTTGACTTTGATTCTGATACATCATCAAATAAAACATTTTAAAATCTTCTTCAAAATATACAAACGAACGAATGGATTCACTTAAAGACTGTCCTTCTTTAATAAAGTGATAAAGCTCATAAACAATCATTTTTATATCACTATCTTCTATCTCATCATAGAGAATCTCAATAATGGATGTAGCATCATATTGATTTTGCAACAATTCATCATAATAGATTGCAAATTTTAAGGAATAATATTTTTTTAGCAATCGACTGATTAAATAAGTTTTATTGATAAGAAAATCGATGACATGATAATTAATTTTTCTAACATGATAAATAACAAAGAATGTTAGTGAAATGATAAGAAAAAAAGTAAAGAATATGAAATAGGGAATGATATGAAAAAGAGTAAAGACAATAGTCATTATCAAAGATTTCTCTATATTAAAATCAATAAATAGATGTTCAACTTCTGGTAATAGAAAATTTACAATAAATATAGAAAAAATAAATAAAAAT
>CAMFRJ010000220.1 GCA_945981915.1 uncultured Erysipelotrichaceae bacterium | reverse complement strand
TTCGCCTTAGTCTCGTGGGCTCGGAGATGTGTATAAGAGACAGATATTATTATAACCCCACAAAAATTAAAAAGAAACTAAATATCAATGCATTATAAGTTAAGCTATCAATTCTATCTAGTACACCACCATGACCTGGTAATAGATGTGAATAATCTTTCACTTCAAAATATCTTTTAATAGCACTAAAAATTAAATCTCCTATCTGACTTGTCACCGTCATTAAAATAACTGCAGGAATAATTAACCAATGATTCAATATTCCTATGTAATAAGCAAATCCAAGTCCTAAAAGACTTCCAAAAACAATTCCACCAATTGATCCTTCTATTGTTTTTTTAGGAGAAAGTCGCGGAATCAATTTATGTTTTCCTATTGCCATGCCAGTAAAATAGGCACCTGTATCACTTCCAAAGGTAGCTAATGCAAGTAGTAAAATATATTCCCATCCATAACTTAATCTTAAAACCAATAAGGCATGGATACCACCGCAGATTAACGTTCCAGTTGTAAAAATATATGCTGCTCTTTCAATTGTAAGAGTATCATCAAATATCATACAACTTAAGATAAAAGCCAAATAAATAAAAATCAAAAATGATGATAATAACAACTGCTTTTGATCATAGAAAAAACCAGCAGCAAAGAAGAGTCCAGTCAAAATATACATATATAAATTCATTTTAGGACGAGAACAGATATGCAACATTTCATAGACACTTAGCCCCATCACAACAGCTACTAATATTTTATAATAAATTTCTCCAAAAATGACAGCAGGAACAACAATAGCGATTAAACATAAAGCTGTTATTATTCTTTCTTTCATTATTTTAATCCTCCAAATCTTCTATCTCTGTTTTGATATAGCCAGATTGCTTTATGTAATTCTTTTTCATCAAAATCAGGCCAACAAACAGGAGTAAAAATAAACTCAGCATAAGCTAGTTGCCATAACATAAAATTAGATAACCTTTGTTCACCACTCGTTCTAATCATCAAATCAACATCTGGTAAATGACTAGACATTAAAGTAGATTGAAAATAATTTTCATCTATATCATCAACATCAATCAATCCCTCTTTTACTCTTTGAGCAATTTCTTTTGTCGAACAAACAATTTCATCGCGACTTCCATAAATAAAAGCAAAGCAGAGATTAAGACCTGTATTGTCTTTTGTTTGTCTGATTGCTTCTTTAATAATGTTTTGAGTTGCTTCAGGAGCTAATTCAAGATGACCAATCAAACTAATCTTGACATTATTTTCAATTAATTCTTTTAAATACAATTCAAAGAAAGTTTTTGGTAATTTAAATATAAATTGAACCTCATCTTGTGGTCTAGCAAAATTTTCTGTTGAAAAAGCATATACTGTCATAGCTTTCACACCTAATCTATTGGCTTCTAAAGCAATTTTACGAATAGTTTTTGTACCTTCATTATGCCCATATGTTCTAGGCATCATTCTTTTCTTTGCCCAACGACCATTTCCATCCATGATAAAAGCGATATGTTGAGGAATATTGCTCATATCCAATTCAATTGTTTTTTCTTGATCATCCATCAAATGAACCTCCTTATTTAATCGGTTATCATTATAACATAAATTCATATAAGAAAAAAGCTATAACAAACGCTATAGCTTAAACAGTCATGATATCTTTTTCTTTTGCTTTTCCAATTTCATCAATTTCTTTGACAAATTTGTCAGTTAATTTTTGAACACGATTTTGACCATCTTTAATTTCATCTTCACTGCCATCACATTTTTTAATATCATCATTTGCGTCACGACGAATATTTCTAACAGCGACTTTCGCATGTTCTGCATATTTCCAAACTGATTTTGCAAATTCTTTACGTCTCTCTTCAGTTAAAGGTGGTACATTAAGTCTAATGATTTCTCCATCGTTTTGAGGAGTTAATCCAAGATCAGCTTCATAGATTCCATGTTCAATATCTTTTAAAGAAGATCTGTCATATGGCTTAATAACTAATTGTCTACCTTCTACTACAGAAATTCCTGCAATCTGATTAACAGGAGTTGGTGACCCGTAATAGTTAACCATTACCCTATCCAACATTGCTGGTGATGCTCTTCCAGTTCTGACTGTTGCCAAATCACGCTTATAAGAATCGATTGCTTTTGACATTCTTTCTTTTGCATCATCTAAAATCATATTAATCATTCTATTTTCCTCCTGAAATAATTGTTCCTATTTTTTGCCCATCACAAGCTTTGGCAATATTGCCATCTTCTTGCATATTAAACACACATAAATCAATATTATTATCTTTACATAAAGTAATAGCTGTTTGATCCATAACTTTCAAATCCTTTGAAAGAACATCTTGATAAGTGATTTCTGCAAATTTTATCGCAGAAGGATCTAATTTTGGATCAGCTGAATAGACACCATCTACACCATTTTTAGCCATTAAAATGACATCAGCATTGATTTCTGCTGCTCTTAAAGCTGCTGTTGTATCAGTTGTAAAATATGGACTACCGGTACCTGCACCAAAAATAACAATTCTTCCTTTTTCAAGATGACGAACTGCTCTTCTTCTAATATAAGGTTCTGCTACCTGTCTCATCTCTATTGCAGATAACAATCTAGTTTGAACACCTAACTGTTCTAAAGCATTTTGAACAGCCAATCCATTCATCACAGTGGCAAGCATTCCCATATAGTCAGCTGAAGAACGTTCCATTCCCATTTCAGCACCTGTTTTCCCTCGCCAGATATTTCCTCCACCACATACAATTGCTATTTCAACGCCCAATTCTTTGGCGTTTTTGATTTGTCTTGCAATATCAGCAACAGTTTTTGCGTTAATCCCAAAATTATCATCACCTGCTAAAGCTTCACCGCTTAGCTTTAATAAAACTCGTTTATACTTCATTTTTTTACTAAACATAGATAATCATAAGATTATCTAATCATTTCTCCTTTCTTCTTGTGATAAAATAACTATCAAAATTGGTCACATTAAACCCTATTTATATTTAATCGCATTTTGTTATTTTAATCAATATATTTATGAATTAATCT
>CAMFRJ010000219.1 GCA_945981915.1 uncultured Erysipelotrichaceae bacterium | reverse complement strand
ATATTGATAGTTTCTATCAAGATGAATAATGAAATATTTTCCACAAGAAGCGTCAAACATCTTATTGTTAAAAAGGAAATAAATTCTTCTTTGATAGAACCATGACTTTTAAAAACATATTTTTTATTATGATAGTAGCTAAAAATGACAGCAAATAGCCAAGCGATACTATTTGCGACAAGCCACTTGATATGACAAGATAATAAAATCATATAAGTGAAGTAATTGACACCAGTTGTTAAAATACCAACAAATAGATAAGACATGAATTGTTTATATTTTTTCATAGACTTTTTTCCTTTCATAAAAGATTTGTAAGAATGTCAAACATAGACCTAAAGCAGATAATTTTAAGGAAATCAAATAACCTGGAGGTTGATAAGTAATGACGATTTCATGTTTTCCTGAATCGATAGGACATCCTAAAAAGGCCGTATTAACAATTTCTGGCTTGACTTTTTTATGATCTATATAAATGCTATATCCTTTTTCATAAGGAATATTTGTGACAAAATAGCCTTTTTTTGAAACATTGATTGTTCCATTGAGAATACCATCTCCTTCTTTTAGATGTAAGCGATCAACCTGTTGGGATCTGTTTTTGATAACATCAAAATCTAATGAGTGGAATTGTATATTATCGATTTGATAATTGCCTTTAGATAAAGTTATCTTTAATTGTTCAATTGTTTGATCATTTGATAATACATAAGTAAAATGAGTATTTCCATTATAATAAGGATGATTATTATTCGATAATTGATTTTTCATACCATTGATGGTAATAGAAACACTTTGTGTAGGTATGAAGTTTTTGACATCAAATTCAATAATCAATATTTCATGATCAGTTGTTCTCTTGATAGAACGTGTGATCGTTTTTCGTTTCTTGTTTTGAACATGATAAGAAGAAACAGGAATCTTTTCGCATACAACTTGACTTTGTGCATGACTTTTTCCTTTTTGAACAATGACATGATTATATAAAACATCCAAATTATAAGGAAAAGCTAATTTTTTCCATTGTTTTTCACTATAAAGATCACTACTGGCATATGCCATAGGCATCGTATAGTTGCTTTGGTAGAACTTTTGTTTTTGATATTGATCTTTTAATGTGTATCCTGCTGGAATTTGTGAACCCATGAGTGAATTGATTGACATCATGTGAAGATAAAAGATATGGGCGCTATCTTCATTACTCACCCTGTTATTCGTGCTTATCGGGACTTTGAGTGTATCATATAAAAATGAATTATATAAAGTATGGTTGGTCGATGTATAACCAGAAGCGCGTGACACAAGTGTCTGATAGGTATTGTTGACTAGAAGATGGTGGTTATCAAGTTGACCTAAGCGCACAATAGAATCCTGATGTCTTTGAAGTAAAGTTGTTGTCTCTTGGTGAAAACATGTTTTCACAACATTTTGATCTAAAAAGACATTGTTTTGATATACAAGCACCAATGGAATACATAAATAAAGACAACATATTGATAGCGAGTGAGAAGTCAATATGAAGATCATAAGACATACCAACAAATCAATGGCTCCCCATAGCGGTTCTTTGATAAAAAACAAAGGCAAAACAAATAAAGGAACTTGCCAATAAGTGAAATGCATCTTTTTATGATATAGTTTGTTCATCACATAAGCGAGGATATAAGCAACTAGGGGAATAAAGACAATGAGAATCTTACTTCTGGCGTATAAAAAGCCATTGAGAAAATAACTCATGACTGGAAAAATCATTGATACAATAATAAGTAACGATAAATATTTGATTTTTTTATCATTTAACCCTAATACCAGTGCGATCCAAGCTATATAGGTCATCCCACAACCATAACTATCATAAAGGAGTCCTTTTAATGAAAAAGTAACTTGGCATAAAGAACGATAATCAAATTGCACACTTTTAGAATTATTGAAAATCACAAAAAGCGTGGGTATCGTTAAAATGGCAGTTAATAAAACAATATGGAAAGCACCCATCAAAAAGATAATGATATATTTGAAACAAAACTTATTTTGTATGTACAATCGATAAACGTAGTAAACAAAACAAATAAAAAAACAAGCAAAACTATAAAAATAACTATGAATGACAATAAGTACACCACATAGGATAAAACACAGTAAACGTAATGGTTTCAAATCATCATCTAGACAAATGAAAGCAAGAAATAAAAAAGGGAGATAATTGACAAACATGATTTGTTTGTGAGATTGAAAAAATAAAGAAGAAAGCAAAACGAGCAAACTAACAAAAAAGCTGATGTCTTGATGAAAGTGTCGTTTTAAAAAGAAATAAGCACTGACTCCCGTCAAAACGATAAGAAAAATTTGATAGAAGATGATAATATCTATCATTTTCACATTGGAAAATAGTGCACCAATCAAAACATCCAATCGCAAATACCCATAATACGAAAAATGAAAGATATTCATTCCAGCCATAAGGGAAGGGACATAGGTTGGAAAAGGGGTCTTTTGTTGGATCATTGCATATCTTAAAGCATCACTAATCATCACATGTTGGTTTAACCAATCAACTGTATGTCCAAATGTATGATCTTGTCCTAACAACACATAGATAAGAAGTAAAGGAAAGATCATCAAAATACTGATATACAAGGCATCTTTCTTCTTCATTTTTTTCACCTCGTTATTATCATAGATGAAACATCTTAATAATAAGTTTAATGATTTCTAAATAATTCCTAAAATAATATGTCAAAATCTTAAGAAATCTTATGAATAATTGTTTATATTGGTATGATATTTTATAATTGGTGATGAAAATGAAAAAGATTTTTTTAATGATAATAATGTTTTTTGGTTGTTTTGGTTGTGAAAAAAAAGAAATGGAGTTTCGTCATATCCAATGGCAAAGATGTGAATCTTTGATGATTGTTGCTCATCCTGATGATGAAACAATTTTTGGAGGTGGACATCTTCAAGAAAAAAACTATTTGGTTGTTTGTTTGACCAATGGCAATCATCCAACAAGAAAAAAAGAGTTCCAACATCTTATCAAACAAACAGGAAATCAAGGATTGATTTTTGATT
>CAMFRJ010000218.1 GCA_945981915.1 uncultured Erysipelotrichaceae bacterium | reverse complement strand
TAATTTGACAAGTTGCCTGTGTTTTATTATCAGCTGTACATGTCACAGTTGTTGTTCCTTCTTTGAGCCCTTTGACTGTTCCAAAGCTATCCACTTCACATATTGATGTATCTTTCACTTTATATTGACAATCCATATTGGCTTCAATGTATTCTGTTTCGCCAACTTTGATTGTCAGTTTTGTTTTTTCAAGTTTGATCTTCTTTGTCGTTGTTTCTGTCTTTTCTGTTGTTGTCTGTTTTTCTTCACTTGATTGATCACCTTTGAAAAACAGGAAATAACATCCTATAACTATGATGACAACTAAAGCGACAATAGCCACAATGGTCACCGTTTTTTTATTTTGACTTTGTTTTTGTTGTTCTCGTTTGGCAACGCGACTATTCATCGTTGTTTCTTTTTCTATCTTTGTTCCACATTCACTGCAAAACAAAGCATCATCGCGTATTTCACTTTTACATTTTGGACATTTCATCGTCATCCCTCCCTATTTTTTTAATAATTCTAGCATATCCTCTGGGTTAGTTGCTGCCTTTACCTTTTCTTTTGCAAAAATAATAATTCCCTGCTCATCAATCAAATACGTAGTTCTAACAACCCCCATCACTTTTTTGCCATACATATTCTTTTCATGATAAACATCATACATTTGAATAACATCCAGCTCAGGATCAGCTAAAATTGTTATTTTTAGATTTTGCTTTTCTTCAAATCTTTTATGAGATACCACTGTATCCTTACTAATACCAATCACATCACAATTATAAGCATGAAAATTCTCTAATCTTTCACTAAACCCACAAGCTTGTTTGGTACAGCCTGCCGTATTATCTTTTGGATAAAAATACAAAACAACTTTTTTACCAAGGTAGTCACTCAATCTCACTTCTTGGTTATTTTGATCGTATAAAATAAAATCTGGTGCCTTTGTCCCAACTTCTAACATTATTCATTCTCCTCTATTTCTAATATATGTTTTTGATAATTATTTCCTTTATCATCTCTAAACATAAGCATACCATTACTTTGTAATTTTTCAAATATGACGACACCATAACTTCCATATTTCACTCTTTTTCCATAAAAAAAAGAAATATCATTGGCATAATCTAAAGCTTTATAAAATTGTTGTGTATGATAAAGATTATCATATATATTTAAAAAAGCAATCAATCCTGTCACCAAAGTAGAGCATTGATAATATTGATGTGTTATATCTTTCATACATATCCCTTGTTCGCTATGATTGACATCTAAGGAAATCGTCAGTATGACACCTGGTTTTGATGATAAAGATACTACTGAAATAGTAGCTATTTGTCTTTCATGAACATATATTTCATGGGGCCAGTGAATCAATGCTTTGATTTTGTTTCTATCCAATAATCCAACAATTGAACAGGCTGCCAAGATTATATATTTCCAATCGTCATCTGGTGATAAAATATCTTTATACAAACAGTTCAACTTTAAACAATTTGCATCATTGTCTTGAAAGAGACAAACTTGTAAAGGAAGTTTGTCATATTCTCTTATGAAATATTCTTCTGCTTTGATTTGTTCTTTCAATTTGATCATTTTCATCATTCTAACGCACCCTTAACTTTCTTTCTCGTTATACATCTCTCTTCTCTATTCGATAAGGCATATTTTCTTCCTGAAAGCAATATTTTTCTTCCTTGTTCACTTCTTGTATAGATAGCCTCATATTGTCCCAAATATGGTTTCATCATAGAAGCAAAATAAACAGCTTCTTCTTTTCTTTTAGAAAAGATTTCAGGGACAACAAAATAACCATCGCTTTTCTTCTTTCTTTTTGGATTATACAAGATATATCTTTGATTATCTAAACAGTCATAAAACTCATATACACATTTTGCAAAAAGAGCTTTATCATGACCTGTCCCTCCTTTAAGATAGATTCCATAAAAAACGCCTGTTTGTTCACATTGAACAACACAATCTGTGCTTTCTAAATGTTGCATCTGTCTTAATGATTTTAATAATCCATCCCCAAATTTTTCAAGTCTCTTTAGAGGATTTTTATAATTTATGAACGTTCTTACAGAAAATATAAAACATATCAACAATAGAGTCAGATAAACAATGACAACGATCAAATAGATTTGTCCTAGTGCGATAGCTGCCACCAAAGCAAGACATCCCAATCCCAGTGCTACTATCAACAATAATAGAGCACGTAATTTATCATAAAGTAAAACTGCCGTAATCATTTCTGGTTTCATTTGGGCTTCATCTACAATTTCAATTTGATCATGAGCTAATAATGCTTCTTGCCATCTTTGGTATAAATGATCTCGCTGTTTGGATAATTGTAGCATATCCTTATTGATTTTTTTGACCTTATTTGGTGTAAACGGTAATGAAATTACCGATAAACGTTCAATCCCATTTTCAATGATATTTTCTTGATAATGTAATCCCAAAAAATGATCCATTCTTCTTTGTAATGTTTGAAAATCTTGACTTTCTTCCTGTTCATCTTGCCAATGATTAATTTTAGGTTTTAAACAAACTAAATGCCAGATATGACTGCATTTATGAGGATTATTTCTATCTATTCTAATAGCCCTTCCTCTCATTTGATTACTCAACATAAATGATCCTACAAAACTTGCGAGTATTAACGTATTGACACTTGGACAATCCCAACCTTCACCTAACAATGATTTCGTACCAATCAAAACATGAATATATCCCTTTTCAAACAATTGTGATACCGCTTTAATGAGGAGATGATCATCTCCAATAGCGTCAACTCGTAAATAATCATCCAACGAACCTAAAGCATGAAAAGAAACTTTATTTTGACCAACAAGATGAAGCAATTCATGACGTGCCTCATAAGGAATAATGACTATACCTCCACATAATACACCACATTTTAATCCTGCAATACGCTGCCTCCTTAACAATTCAAAGATTGGTAAAACTCCAATACTTTGTATTTGTACAGTTTCATCCCCTATATTCTTTTCAAATTCTTTTCTAATATAATCTGTTAATATCAATAATCTTAATTTACTTTTTAAATGATTATACTCATGGAAAC
>CAMFRJ010000217.1 GCA_945981915.1 uncultured Erysipelotrichaceae bacterium | reverse complement strand
CTACACACTGCATATCGTCGGCAGCGTCAGATGTGTATAAGAGACAGAGAATATTGATCACATATCTTTAAATATCCTTCATATACTTTTTTATGAAAATCATCTGATGCATCATCTAAACGATCAGATTCACGATGATTCTTTTTAATACGATTCAATCCTAATTGATAATCTATATCAAAAAAGATAGTTTTATCTGGCATAACATCTTCAATAGCAAATAAATTCATTTGATAAACTTTATCAATACCTAAATTTCTACCAACTCCCTGATAAGCTAATGAACTGTCTACAAATCTATCACAAATAACAATATAACCCTTTTCTAAGGCTGGTAGAACCTTTTCTATTAAATGTTGACGTCTTGCAGCAGCATATAATAATGCTTCTGTTTTCGCATCCATTTTGATATTTTCTTTATTTAAAATAACATTTCTAATTTGTTCAGCTATTTCAACACCACCAGGTTCCCTTGTCAATAAAACTCGATATCCTTCTTTTTCTAATTGATCAACAATTTTTAATGATATTGTTGTTTTGCCACTACCATCAGGACCTTCTAAAGTAATAAATTTTCCTTTCATTTCAATCACTCCTCTTAGTTCAATATTATAACGAATTTTCGTTATTTAATAAAGAAAAAGAAAAAACCTCTAGAAGGGATTATATTTTTTTTCTTCCTTCTAAAGATTTTAATAAAGTTAATTCATCAGCATAATCAATATTACTACCTATTGGTAAACCATTTGCAATTCTTGTGACAGTCACATTTTTCTTAGATAATAATTTTGCAAGAAATAAAGCTGTTGTTTCTCCTTCTCTTGTAGGATTAGTTGCAATGATGACTTCTTTAACTTGATCATCAATTCTATCAAATAAAGTATTAATATTTAAATCTTCAATTGTTTTTCCATCTATCATAGAAATTGTTCCATGTAAAACATGATATAAACCATGATACTCTTTAACTTTTTCCATCGCAAAAACATCTTTTGGTGATTCAACAACACATATAGTTGATTGATCTCGTGTTTCATCCTGACATATCTCACAAATATTATTTTCACAAATATGTCCACACTTTTGACAATAATGAATATTATCCTGAAAATGACTTAACACTTTTGAAAATTCCTGAACATATTCTTTATCCATTGATAAAACATGATAAGCTAATCTTTCTGCTGATTTACTTCCAATGCCAGGAAGTCTTTTAAAACATTCTACTAAATCTATAAATGATTGAGGATAATTCATAAATTTCTCCTATTCTTCAAATTCAACAATATCACCAAACATATCAATAGCCATTTTTTGTGCTTTTGTCAGATGATTTTCTTGTTCATGATCTTCATATTTGATATGTTGTAAATGAATGGGTTTAGCAGCAGGTAACTGCCCTTTTTTATGTAATTCTACATATTGATTTCTTATATTTGGCCATTCACTTTCTAATACAGCAATAAAATCATATTCTTTTCCTAATATTTCTTTTAAGAATTTTTTTAACAGAAAATAATTTTTTGAATAATTGACATTATTAACATCAGGTTGATATTGAAATGTTAATATAAAAGCATCATCTCCTGCAGCAACTGGTTTTCCATCACATAACATCGTTGCACATTTAGCAGTATTCAAATTATAACAATATCTTCTAATAACCTGCCATTTATCTTGAATATCATTTAAAACCGTTCTTTTGGCTTGTACAAGAATATTTAATATATCATAAAAATCAATATTTATTTGTTCATTTGATTCTTCAACAACTAAATTTTCTTTAACAGGTTGTGCTGGCTGTAAAAATATATTTTCTTCATCATCTTGAGATTGATCATCTACAACTTCTTTTATGGTCTCACTTTCAATATTATCAACATCATCTTTAATAATATCTTCAATTTCTTGAATATCAAATTTCTCTTCCTTTATTGGATTTTGATATGTTTCTTCAATAACTATTTTCTTTTCATGACTAACTTGATTACATATTTTCAACATTGCCAATTCAAAATATGTTTGTGGATCTAATGTTTGACTATAATGTATACTTGCATCCATAAAAATATCAATCATTTCAAATGCTTCATCAGTTAAAATATAAGGCACAATACTATCAATATCATGTTGATTTAAAACAAATAATATATCAATATCATTAGTATTTTTATAAATAATAACATCTTTTAAAACATCAATAAGATCTTGGGTCAATCTCTTTAAATCTATAGAACTATTTAATAAAGAATCTAAAGTATTTAAAACACCTTTCATATCTTTATTTAATAGAAGCTTGATAAGTTTAATTTTAGATTCATTTGATAATAAACCATAAACCTGGTTGATATTATTGACAGTTAATTCATTATCAAATGCTAAACATTGTTCAAGAATACTCAAAGCATCTCTCATCCCACCATCAGCTAATTTAGCAATCTTTGATAAAGCTTCTTCTTCATAGTTTTTCTTTTCTTCATTTAAAACATATTCTAATCTTTGAATGATATCTTTTTCATCAACCCTCTTGAAATCAAATCTTTGACATCTTGAAATGATTGTTGGAAGAATCTTATGTGGTTCAGTTGTTGCTAAGATAAAGACAATATGAGCAGGAGGTTCTTCTAATGTTTTTAACAAAGCATTAAAAGCACCTGTTGACATCATATGAACTTCATCAATAATATACACTTTATACTTTCCATTAATCGGAGCATATTTCACTTTATCGATTAAATCTCTAACTTCATCAACTCCATTATTACTAGCAGCATCAATTTCAATGACATCTGGATGATCTCCTAAAGTAATAGCCTTACAATTATCACACTCATTACAAGGAGGATTATCTCCAGTACAGTTAATTGCTTTCGCTAATATTTTAGCAATAGTTGTCTTTCCTGTTCCTCTAGGACCTGCAAATAAATACGCATGAGCAATTCTATTTTCTTTAATCGCATTTTTTAAAGTTCTAGTAACATGAACTTGTCCTGCAACATCATCAAATGTTTGGGGACGATATGTACGATAAAGTGCTTTATATGACATAATATCAACTCCATTCTATTCTATTATACACGAAAAAAAGATATTAGTAAGCCAATATCTTTAAACGTTTGATAATTTATATTTAAAATAATTTTTCAATTATTTATTTTATCTTTTTGTATAA
>CAMFRJ010000216.1 GCA_945981915.1 uncultured Erysipelotrichaceae bacterium | reverse complement strand
GTATAAAAGGCTCATATAAGGGATATAATCTATATAGATGAGAATAAGGGAAATATTACATGAAAAACTATACATCATGATTCTTTTCATGGACCAGTTCACATTTAAAAGAATTGATATCATTTCAAATACAATCATAAAAATAAATGCATTGATGACATAAGTAAGTTCTATATAGACTTCCATCTTGCCTACCCCTTATTTATCATAACTGTTTTTGAATAAAAAAAATGTCAAAACAAAAAAGTGAGTTAAACTCACTTTGATTGATTGATAGCTTCAATAACTGCATTTCTAAAATTATTTTCTTCTAGTGCTTTGACACCTTTAATGGTAATTCCCCCTGGTGAGCACACCTGATCCTTTAAGATACCTGGATGTAATTGTGTTTCCTTAACCATTTGGGCCGCTCCTAAAACCATTTGACTGGCTAACTGATAAGCTCTATCTCTAGGTAAACCATTTAAGACTGCTCCATCAGCTAAGGCTTCAATAAACATATAGACAAAAGCAGGACCACATCCAGTAAGAGCACCTCCAGCAACCATTTGATAATTGTCGATGACACACACTTCACCAATACTTTCAAATAAACTTTTGGCATAGGCAAGTTCTTGTTCATCGAGAGTATTGTCTTTTTCAAACAATGTCATTCCCTGTAAGACATGCGCTGGTGTATTAGGCATCACGGTAAGATGATGACATCCTGGTAACAATTGTTCATATTTTTCATGACTGTATCCAGCTACAATAGAAATCACTGTTTTCCCTTGTAGATCATCTTTCACTTTTTCAATGACACTTTCAATGATATTTGGTTTGACTGCCATGATGACAACCTCACTTTTTCTTACCAAATCATTTTCATCTTGACAAAGCTGTATCCCATATGTGCTTTGCATGTTTTCTAATTTTAAGGAATCGATATCAAAACTGTAGACATCTTCTCCTTTGATAAAACCACTTTTAATAATTCCTTGACAAATGGCTCCTGCCATATTGCCCATTCCAATAAATCCAACCTTCATAAAACCTCTCCTTTTTACAAAAATAAGCTAACATCGTTAGCTTATTTCATTAAATTCTTCTATTTCTAATAAATGTAGGAACACCTGCATCATCATCTTCATCATCATCAAAAGGTGAATATGTACTGCTTTCAGATACAGGTGATGATTCTTTCACAACTGTTTGTTGATCAGTATCATCTTTATCATCTTCAAATCCAGTAGCAATGACAGTGACAATAATTTCATCATCTAAGTTTTCATTAATAGCGATTCCTAAATAAGTATTGATATCATCTCCAACTTCTTGCGAAATTGTTTCTAAAGCGATATTTGCATCATATAATGAAATATTTGGTCCACCAGTGACATTAATAATAGCGTCTTTAGCACCAGCAACTGATACTTCCAATAAAGGAGAAGAAATAGCACGTTTTGCAGCTTCTTTTGCTTTATCATCACCAGATGACATACCAATTCCAATTAAAGCATTTCCTCTATCTTTCATAACAGCAGAGATATCTGCAAAATCCAAGTTGATGAATGCAGGAACAGCAATTAAATCAGTAATTGTCTGTACCCCTTGACGTAAAACATTATCAGCTTCTCTAAATGCTTCTTGCATTGGACGTCCACCAATCAATTGTAATAAACGGTCATTAGAAACAACAATAATACTATCAACATTGGCACGTAATTCATCAACACCTTCGACAGCTTGTTTTCTACGTTTCATTCCTTCAAAAGTAAATGGTTTTGTGATAACACCTACTGTTAAAGCTCCCAATTCACGTGCAATTTTTGCAAAGACAGGGGCAGCTCCAGTTCCTGTTCCACCACCCATACCAGCAGCGATGAAAACCATATCAGCGCCTTGTAATGCTTCTCTAATATCTTTTTCTGTTTCTAAAGCAGCTTTTCTTCCCATTTCTGGATTTCCACCTGCTCCTAAACCTTTTGTCAATTCTCTACCTAATACAATTTTATTTTCTACAGGTGAGCGACGTAATACTTGAACATCAGTGTTTGCAACATAAAATTCTACACCTCTTACACCATCTTCAACCATTCTATTAACAGCGTTGTTTCCGCCACCACCAACACCAATTACTTTGATTTTTGCAACTTGTTCAAAATCCAATTCTTCGTTCATTTTTTACCCTCACTTTTTATATGTTAATCTTCTTTAAAGAAAGTATCTAATAATTTAGAAAACTTACCTGTCTTTTCTTTGACTTCTTTTGTTTTTGTTAGACCTTTAAAACGAATAGACATCGTATTGGAAATATCCGGCATGTCTACAGATCCTTGATAAGGCCCTAAATATTTTGCTCTATCAGACATATAGAAAATCATTCCTACTGAAGAAACATAGGCCATATCTCTAATACCAATGATATCAGGTCTATAAATTCTAGTTGGTCCTTCAAGAACATGACTTGCAACTTTATCAAGCATTTCTAATTCTCCGCCACCACCAACAATCAAAGTTTCATAATTAGAACTATTTTCTATCATTTTCATCTTATCTTTAATCACATTTAATATATCTATCGTCGCAGCTTCTAAAATCAAAGCCAGATCTTTTTGTGTATAATCTTTTTTGCCATCAGGCAACTCAGTTGTATGAATAATATCTTCTTGCCCTACAGTATAATCTAAAGAGCCATATTTAATTTTATATGTTTCAGCTTGATTCATAGAAATCTGTAAATTCTGAGCAATGGCACGTGTTAGATTATAACCTCCAACAGGACAAACTGTTAAATACTGCAAATAACCATCTTTATAAAATGATACTGTCGATGTCTTATAACCAATATCAATGATCAAACCACCTTCTTGCAGATAAACTGCATCAAAAGCTTCTTTGGCACAGGCATAAGCATTAATACAAATATCCATGACTTCCAATCCTGCTTTTTCAACAGCTGCAATATATGGATAAAGAATACGTTTTTGCGAAGAAATAATCAATGAATCAACAATCAGATTCCTTGTTTTTTCTCCTACTGGAGCTTCTAAGGTCATTCCTGAATCACTGTGATATCTTACAGGAACAACACAAATAATTTCTTCTTTATTCGAAATCTTGATTCTCTTTGATAACTGCAATCCCCTGACAATATCTTCATTCGTAACAGGCTCTTCATTCTGTCTCTTATACACATCTGACGCTGCCGACGAT
>CAMFRJ010000215.1 GCA_945981915.1 uncultured Erysipelotrichaceae bacterium | reverse complement strand
CAGATTCTTAATTGAATAATACTCTTTTTGTTTTTAACAATAAAAAATAGTGATGAAATCAAAAAAATATAAAAATTTAACAAATTTTCATTTTTGCTTTTCAAATTATTGAAGAAGTGATATAGTACTACCAGCGAGGGAGTCTATATGCAAAAAAAGAAACCACAATATATCAAGATAAAAGATTATATTATTCAAAATATTAAAGATGGGGTTTATAAAGAAAATGAACAAATCGAAAGTGAACATGCATTATGTGAACGTTTCGGAGTGACACGTATGACAGTAAGGCAGGCCTTAACAGATTTGATTAATGATAACATTATTTATTCTGTTCCTAAAGTAGGTTCATTTGTATGTAAAAAATCAAGATTTAAAAGTTTTGATGGTTTAAATAGTGTGACTGAAGACTGTGCCAAGAAAAATGAAATATGTATCAGTCAGGTGATCGTTAATGAATTGGTGAAAGCTGATGATTTTTTAAAGAAAGAAATGAATTTAGAAGATGATCAAGTTTGGCATATGAAAAGGGTGAGAATGGTTAATGATGAACCATTAGCTTTTGAAGATAATTATTGTAATTATGCAATTACAGGTGATATTTCTGATAGTGTTGTCAGTTCATCATTATTTTATCATTTTGAAAATGAATTAAATTTGAACATTGCTTTTTCAGATCAGCAAATTGATGCTGTTTTAGCTGGTGATGAATTAGGAAAGTATTTGCAGGTTGATCCAATGACACCGCTACTTAGGGTTTTATCAATTACATGTTTAAATACAGGACAATGTATAGAATATGGCTACACTTATTATCGTGTAGATAAGTATACTTTTAATCAGGTTGCATATCGTAGAAAATAAAGGGTTTGCACAAAGTTTATATTTTGTTATAATGCATAATTAAAAGGAGAGAAAGATGAATTATTTATATATTGCTTTTATATCTATGGTTCCTTTAATTGAATTAAGAGGAGCGATACCAGTATCACAAGGATTAGGTTTACCTATTATTCCTTCGTATATTGTTTGTATTATTGCAAATATGTTACCTGTACCAATTATTTACTTGTTTGCTAGAAAAGTATTGGTATGGGGATGTGATAAACCGGTTATTGGTGGCTTTTTTACCTGGTGTTTAGAAAAAGGTGAAAAAGGTGGCAAAAAACTTCAAGCAAAAGCAGGAAGAAGCTTATTCGTGGCGTTATTGTTATTTGTTGGTATTCCTCTTCCAGGAACGGGGGCTTGGACAGGAACGCTAGCAGCAAGTATTTTAGATATGGATTTTAAATCAACAACGATTGCTGTTATGCTAGGAGTTTTACTTGCAGGTGTTATTATGATGGTTGTAAGTTTTCTAGGTTTTTCTATGATATAGAAAAACCTTGTTGTTTTATATGGGGGTGTATTCAATGAATGTTGAAATTATTAATGTTGGTACAGAACTTTTATTAGGGGAAATAGTCAATACCAACGCAACTTATTTACAAAAAATGTGTAAGGATCTTGGGTTTAATGTTTATTTTCAAACAGTTGTTGGTGATAATGCACAAAGATTTTTAGACTGTTTAGATAATGCTTTTTTAAGAGGGGCAGATTGTGTCATCACAACAGGAGGATTGGGGCCTACTGAAGATGATTTGACAAAAGAACTATCTGCAAAATATTTAGGTTTAGAAATGGTTTATAACGAAGCTGAAGCCAAAAAAGTTAATGATAAATGTTGTTTTGTCACAGGTTTAGATAAAGTGACTGACAATAATTTTAAGCAAGCTTATTTTCCTAAAGATTGTCATATTTTAGACAATCCTATTGGAACAGCAAATGGATGTGTCATGTCTAAAGATGACCGTATGATTGTGAATTTACCAGGACCACCTAAGGAAATGAAATATGTTGTTGATCATCAGTTAAAAACATATTTACAACAATATCGCCAAGATAAAATTTATACATATGATATTTTAACTCAAGGTGTTGGTGAATCTAAAGCAGCGACTATTATTGATGATATTGTACAAAAGCAAAAAGATGTTTCGATTGCTTTATATGCTTCTGAAGAAATGGTGAGAATTCGTTTGGCAGTGAAGGCTAATGATCAAATCACTGCTGATCATATGATGAAAGAAACAAAAGATCTTATTGAAGACAGATTGAAAGATTATATTATTGAAAGTGCAGATTTGTTTGAAGAAGTGAAGAAATATGTAGATGGTTATACTATCTTTAATACTTGTGATTTTACTTTGAGTGATAGGTTTAATAATAATGGTGGACATGTTTTTATACAGCTAGATAGTGAAAAGCACCCTTTAGGAGAAATTGTTCATGTTTTATTGAAATACAAAGAAAAAGAAATATCTTTCGATATTCCTTTACTTGTAAAAGCAAGTTTATCTTTACCTAAATTAGAATCTAAATTGATCAATAAAATCTATCAATTAGTCAAGAGAGATTAATTCAAGAAATTTTAAAGAAGCAACTGAAAGACTCTTTCTTTTCAAGTAAGCATATCCTATGCTTCTTGGAGGAAGAGGCTTTTTTAGTTTCATTTCATAGACTTTTTCTTGTTTAAGATCATTTTGAGAAAATTCTTTAATGACACAAGCAATTCCTAAAGAAGCATGAGCAAATTCCAATAATAATTGATGAGCTCCTAATTCCATTTCTGGTTTTAAAAGAATACCTTCTCTAGCAAAGTATTTATCAATATAATGTCTTGAATTTGAAGCTTTTTCTAAAAGAATGAGATCTTTTTGAGCTATTTCATGATAAGTATAAACATGTTCATCTTTGTCTTTGCAGACAAAGATATCATGGATTTCAAGGCATTCTTTGACTTCAAGGCTTTCTTCTTGGTAGGGAAGATTGATGAAGGCAATGTCTATTTTTCCTTCTTTTAAATGTTCAATCGTTTCTAATGATGTGCCATTAATGACATTGATCTTTACTGTGGGATATAACTGATGAAACTGTTTTAATAAATCAATGAGATAATTTTCACAGATAGAATCACCAGCACCAATAATCAGTTCACCAGAAGTGAGATCATGGTGATGTGATAATTCATTTTCAACACTGGTAATTAAAGATAAGGCATCAGTAATGTTTTTATGTAACAACATACCTTCTTTAGTAAGCGTGACACCTTTACTTTTACGAATAAATAATTGTGTATGCAATTCTTTTTCCAAGGCATGTAT
>CAMFRJ010000214.1 GCA_945981915.1 uncultured Erysipelotrichaceae bacterium | reverse complement strand
GAAAAGGAGAAAATATATGGAAAGAAAATTACCTGAAAATTTTTACTGGGGTGGTTCAGTTTCATCATTCCAAACAGAAGGACATAGAAATGAAGGAGGAAAAGGATTATGTGTTTACGATGTAAGACCTATGAATCCTGAATTTTCAGATTGGAATGATGCAATTGATGAATACACTCGTTATGATGAAGATATCGAACTAATGAAACAAATGGGATTTAACTTCTATCGTTTTAGTATTTGTTGGGCAAGAATTATTCCAAATGGAACACTTGATGAACCAGTTAATGAAGAAGGTGTTCAATTCTATAGTGATTTAATCGATAAATTATTGGCTGCTGGTATTGAACCGATGATTACATTAGTGCATTTTGATATGCCATATCATTTAGTAGAAAAATATAATGGTTTTGCTTCTCGATATGTTGTTGATTGTTTTGAAAGATATGCAAAAGTATGTATTGAAAGATTTGGTGATAGAGTTAAACATTGGATGAGTTTTAATGAACAAAACTTACATAGTCATATGTTAAGAGTATCTAATGCTGAAAAGATTCCTGAAGGTGTTTCATTACCAAAGCATTTATATCAAGTGACTCATAATGTTATGATGGCACATTGTAAGGCAGTTCGTGCATTAAGACAAATGCAACCTGATGCTAAGTTCTGTGGTATGGCTGCAGTAACAAATATCTATGCTTATGAAAATTCTCCAGAAAACAATTTATTTGCGACACAAGCTTATCAATTATTAAATACTTACTTAATTGATACATTTGCAAAAGGGGAATATCCTGCTTATTGGAATGCTTACTTAGAAAATAGAGGATGGACTCCTGAATTTGAAGAAGGCGATGAAGAATTATTAAAATATACAGTTGATTATATTGCATTCTCTTACTATCGTTCAAATACTGTAAAAACTGGTCATTTTGATAATGAAAGACCTGCTTGTGAATGTGTTTCAGAACAACAAATTCAAAATCCTCATTGTTGGGCAAATGAATGGGGATGGGAAGTTGATCCTATCGGATTTAGATGGACATTAAATGATCTATGTCATAGAACTGGTTTACCTGTATTCGTTCTTGAAAATGGTATTGGATGGCGTGAAGATTTGACACAAGAAGAAGTTGATCAAATGTTAGCAGAAGGTAGAACAATTGAAGATGATTATAGAATCAGCTATCATAGAGATCATATTAAAGAAATGAAAAACGCAATGTTTGAAGATGGTGTAGATTGTTTAGGATATATTACTTGGGGACCAATTGATATCCTTGCTTCTATGTGTAACATGGATAAACGTTATGGATTTGTTTATGTTAATAGAACAAATAAAGATTTAAGAGATATGAAACGTATTCCTAAAAAATCTTTCAATTGGGTCGCAAAAGCTTTCAAATCAAATGGTGAAGATTTGGATTAATATAAAAACATGTTCAATTGAACATGTTTTTATTATTCAAAATTATCATCATCCATATAATCTTGATCGACATCTTCTAATATTTCGCCTACACGCATTCTTCTTTCGAGTTTCATTTTTTCAACATTTTGATGGATTATTTCTTTGACTTCATAAGGTTTTTTTACATTTTTAATATCAAAGAAAGGACTTGATTTATCCGATGAATGAACGTGTATGGTACCTACGCCTAAAAGACGTTGAAAAAGACTTTGTGTTACACCAAGATCTCTTACTCTGTATAATATAATTTCATTACTTTGTCTTGTAAAAAAACCAGCATCAACAAAAAATCTATCTTCAGATAATGAGTATCTTGTAAAAGAGATAGGCATTCCTAGTATTCTTTTTTTATCAGACCATAATATTTTCATATGTATATCCTCCATTAATCATATTGTACTTGATATTGTTTTGAAAAACAATCATAAAAAATTAGCACTTTAGTGTTGACACTGCTAAAAGAAAGTAATATACTGTCTTTAGCAATTAAATAGAAAGAGTGCTAAAAGGAGATTTGAATATGGCAGAAAAAAAAGAATTTAAAGCAGAGTCAAAAAGACTATTAGATTTAATGATTAATTCTATCTATACACATAAAGAAATATTTTTGAGAGAATTGATTTCAAACGCAAGTGATGCAACTGATAAATTATATTACAAAGCATTAACTGAAAATATTTCTGGTATCAATAGAAGTGATTTATCAATTGATTTGACTATTGATAAAGACAACAGAATTCTTACAATCAAAGACCATGGTATTGGTATGACAAAAGAAGAGTTAGAAGACAATTTAGGAACGATTGCTAATAGTGGTTCATTTAAATTTAAAAATGAAAACGAAGAACAAGATGACATTGATATTATTGGTCAATTTGGAGTTGGATTTTATTCAGCTTTTATGGTTGCTAAAAAAGTAGAAGTGATGTCAAAAGCTTATGGTAGCAATCAGGGATATACATGGGTATCACAAGCCAGTGATGGTTATGAAATCTTTGAAACTGATGGACTTCAAAGTGGAACGACAATTAAGTTATATCTAAAAGATAACACTGAAGAAGAAAATTATGATGAATATGTTGATCAATATGAAATTGAGCGATTAGTAAAAAAATATTCAGATTATATTCATTATCCAATTAAGATGGATGTGACTGTATCTAAGAAAAAAGAAGATAGCGATGAATATGAAGATGTTGTTGAAAATAAGACATTGAATTCAATGGTTCCTTTATGGAAGAGAAATAAAAGTGATATCACAGATGAAGAATACAATGAATTCTATAAAGATAAATTTAATGATTTTTCTAATCCACTAAAAGTTATTCATACAAGTGTTGAAGGTAATGTTTCTTACGATGCATTATTATTTATTCCCAGCCAGGCACCAATGAATTACTATTCTAATGATTATGAAAAAGGTCTTCAATTATATAGTAGAGGTGTCTTTATCATGGATAAAGCAAGTGAATTGATCCCTGAACATTTTAGATTTGTTAAAGGTTTAGTTGATTCACAAGATCTATCATTAAACATTTCAAGAGAAATGCTGCAACATGATAGACAATTAAAGGTTATTGCAGATCGTATAGAAAAGAAAATTCAAAGTGAACTTTCTAACATGTTGAAGAAAGATAGAGAAACATATGAAAAATTCTTTGAAACTTTTGGATTACAATTAAAATTTGGAATTTATCAAAGTTATGGAATGTTAAAAGATAAACTTCAAGATTTATTATTATTCTATTCTTCA
>CAMFRJ010000213.1 GCA_945981915.1 uncultured Erysipelotrichaceae bacterium | reverse complement strand
ATATAACGCTTACATTCTACGAAAAATTTTTTCAAAAGTTGTAAAAAAATTAAAAAAGAAAGAATTATTTTTGCAATTCTTCCCATTTTTCCATCATATTCATCAGTTCTATTTCTTTTTCATCAATTTCATCTGTGATTTGATTATATTTCTTATAATCGTTTATTATTTCATTATCATGTAATTGATTTTTTAAGTTGATAATATCTTTTTCTAATGTATCTATCATTCTTTCAATTTTCTTGATTTCATTTCTTGTTTTATTATCAATAATTTGTCTTTTTTTATTTTCGTTAATAACACGAATTTCCTTATGAACATCAGGTATTTTTTGTGCTATATAAGAATCATAATTTCCTTGATAAGATATTGTTTGTTCTTTTTGAATTTCGATAACGCGCGTTGCGACTTTGTTGATAAAATAACGATCATGACTAATGAAGAGAATTGTTCCTTCAAAACTATTTAATGCATCTTCTAAAACTTCTTTGGAAGAAATATCTAAATGGTTAGTAGGTTCATCTAAAATCAATAAATTTGCTTGTTTCAATAATACTTCTGTTAAAACAACCCTTCCTTTTTCTCCACCAGATAAAACAGCAATATCTTTAAAAACATCGTCACCTCTAAAATTAAACATAGCCAATGTACTTCTGATTTCTTGATTTGTCATTTTTGGAAAAGCATCACTGATTTCTTTAAAAATAGTTTTTGTTTGATCAAGCGATTCATGTTCTTGATCATAATATGCCATTTCAACATGAGCTCCAAAACGTATTTTCCCATGATGAATGGGTAGCTTACCAACAATAGCTTTAAATAAAGTTGTTTTACCAATACCATTTTCACCAATTATTGCAACTCTATCACCTTTTTTAATATCAAAAGAACAATGTTTAAATACAATATCGTCATATTTCATAGTAAGATCAGAGACTTTTAAAACATCATAGCCAGATTCAATAGCTGGATGAAACTGTACAGTAATAGCACTTGGTAAATTTTCAGGCTTATCAAATAACTCAATTTTTGCTAATTGTTTTTCTTTAGATTCTGCTCTTTTAATACTTTTTTCCCTATTAAAAGATTTAAGAGTATCTATACTATCTTGTATTTTTTTGATTTCTTTTTGTTGATTGATATAATGTTTCAAATCAATTGCTCTTTGTGTTCTTTTTTGGATAGAATATGCTTCATAATCACATTGATAGATATGGCTTTTACCGTTTTCAATTTCGATAATTTTATTAGAAATTGTATCAATAAAATAACGGTCATGGCTTACAATGATTAAAGCGTTTTTATAGCTCTTTAAATAACTTTCTAAGAAACGAATAGCTTCGCTATCTAGATGGTTCGTAGGTTCATCTAAAACCAATAATTTTGGTTCTTCTAATAATAATTTTGCAAGCGCTAATCTTGTTTTCTGCCCACCTGAAAGCTCATAAACTTTTTGTTGGAATTCCTCTTCTAAAAAACCCATTCCTTTTAAAACACCAACAATTTTACTTGGATAGCTAAAACCATCCTGTTGTTGAAAACGATGCGATAAATCATCATATTCATTCATCACTATATCACTATAATCTTCTGACATTTTCAATTCTAATTCACGCATGCGATTTTCAATCTGAATGAGGGGTTGAAATACATCTAATGTACAATCGTAAATAGTTTTATTCATATCAAGATCATGTTGCTGTTTTAAATAACCAATTGTCAATTCTTTACTTTTAAACAAATCTCCTGAATCATAACTTTCTTGTCCTGTTAGAATATTTAGAATTGTTGTTTTACCTGCACCATTAACACCGATAACAGCTATTTTATCATGATCATCTATTTTAAAAGTAATATCCTTTAATAAAGGGATACCTTGAAAGGTTTTTGTTATATTAGAACATTCTATCAACATTTTTCATCACCGCTACTATTCTAACAAATATTGAAGTAATTGTATAGAAAGAGATGATATTCATAATAGAATTGAAAAAATGTAAAATGATGAGGATAAAAGAAATAAATCATCATTTCCTAGGAAATAAAAACATAGTCAAAAGACTATGTTTCAATGTAATTTTTATAAACATCTTTTAATTCATCACTAACAAGTAAAATAGAATTAAGAGATTGGTAAAAATTATTTTCAAAATCTTCAATACCTTTATTGATGCACCAAAGAGCTTCAAATCCAGTAAACATATGTGCAATAGCAAGATATAAAATTTCTGGTGAAGAAGTATTCAGGATTTCTTTTTTATCTTGGGCCTTTTTTATGATAAGAATACATAATGTCGTCAAATTATCACGCATGTCAAAACTATGATAATTTTCTTTCAAATTGGCAATAAACATTTGACTAAATAAATCATAACCATATTTTTTTGTATCTCGAATTAATGTTGAAAAGATGACCAGGAGCTGTTCATAGTGAGTGTCAACATCAACTAGTTGATATGTATTGCTGACAAGTGATGAAATTGTGACATCATATAAATCTAGGATCAATTCTTCTTTTGAAGAAATATAGTTATAAAAAGTCGGTTTTGTTATTTTAATTTCATCACAAATATCTTGAATAGTCACATGACTATATCCTTTTTCTAAAAATAAATGTATTGCAGCTTTTGAAATTTCTTCTTTTGTCATTTTCATATTATCACCAGGGTTAGGACGTCAACAATTTACAGATGCATTTACTGCACCATACAGTGCCGGTAGTGTACCTTCATTCTGGTTTCCAGAATTAATTTGTAAACCATTTGAAATAGAAGATATCAAATACTTAGTTGGTAAAATTGGTTATGGTGCACAACTTGCTGTCAATGCTGGTGCTGACTGTGTTATGTTACATGCATACGGTGGTTATTTGTTAGATCAATTTCATTCAGTTCAGTGGAATAATAGAACTGATGAATATGGTGGTTCATTAGAAAATAGAATGCGTTTTACTCTAGAATGTATTGAAGCAATTAGAAATAATATTCCTAAAGGAATGCCAATTTTAGTTAAATTTACACCACATCAAAGAGTAGAAGGTTTTAGAACAATTGAAGAAGGGATTGAAATGGCTAAAATCTTAGAAAACGCTGGAGTAGATGCACTCTTAGTAGATACAGGATGTTATGAAGAATGGTATCAACCTATCACTACTGTATACTCTAAACCAGGACATAAATTAGACATTCATAAAGCGATTAAAGAAGTTGTAAGTGTACCAATCATTGGAGATG
>CAMFRJ010000212.1 GCA_945981915.1 uncultured Erysipelotrichaceae bacterium | reverse complement strand
GTTATATTTATCTTTATCTTTTTTTAATATCACTAAATAATAAGTGACATGAGCTTCTTCATCAGACAATGGAATAATAATTCTATTATTCATTTTCCCTTCTCTTTTAATAGATAAATTAGAAGTAAAAGAAGGAAGCGAAGACGCTTTGACAATTTCATTAAAAGTTAATCTTTCATCTTGAATAAGAAACTTTGTATTTGGAGTAGTTTTCATATGCAAATCATACCAAAAACCAATATTTGAATAAAGTAACATGGTTTCACCGTCTAAATCTTTAAAAGATACTTCTTCTTTATCTTTTAAAGGATGACTTAAAGGAAGAGAAAGATATAAATCTTCTTCAATATAAGGAATACATATCAAATCAGAATCTGTAACTTCATAAGGGGTAATAACCATATGATATTGTTGTTTTTTTAAAGCATTTATTAAATCTTTTTGATCTAATATACCTGTTTGGATATGAATATGAGGATATAGTTCTTGAATCATGGGTTCAATATCCCAAATAGGAGCAGGTGTGCAAGAAGCAATCAAAAGAGAGCGTAATGATTGGTCAAATTCTTGGATATCATTAATCATTTGATCAAGACTGCTTAATATTTTTTTAGCATGTTTAACAGCAAGCTCACCGTTTTTATTTAAAATAACTTTGTTTTTATAATGTTCAAATAGTTCCACATCTAAATCATCTTCTAATCTTTGCATAGAACGACTTAAAGCGGGCTGTGAGATCAGTAATTCTTGAGAAGCTTTAGAGATTGTTTTGTTTCTTGCAATACAGACTAGTTGTTTTAATTGATTGATTTCTATCATTGTGACACCTCCGCTATGCGTTTAAATTATACCACATTTACGAATTGGCATTGTACATTTTTGATTAAAAAAAATAAAATAGAATTGTAAAAGGAAAGAAGGATATAAAATGAAAACATGGTTAATTACAGGATGCTCAAGTGGCATTGGAGCAGGAATAGCAAAAGCAGTATTAAGAAGTGGAGATCAAGCAGTGGTGACTGCTAGAAACAAAGATAAAGTCATGGATATTATCAAAGATTATCCAGAAACAGCTTTAGCCGTTTCTTTAGATGTCTGTGATAATGAAAGTATTAAAAATGCAGTTCAAGAAGCTAATGAAAAATTTGGAACAATTGATGTATTGGTTAATAATGCTGGCTATGGATACCGTTCAGCAGTAGAAGAAGGAGAAATTGAAGCCGTTCAAACATTATATCAAACAAATCTATTTGGACCAATTGAACTTATAAAAGCAGTTTTACCAAAAATGAGAGAACAAAAATCAGGATATATTTTAAATGTGACTTCTATTGCAGCTGCAAGATCAGCAGTTGGGTCAGGATATTATGCATCTTCTAAAGCAGCGTTAGAATTACTGACAAATGGATTGATGAAAGAATTAGCACCACTTGGAATTAAGGCAATGGTTGTACAACCTGGAGCATTTAGAACAAGATTCTATGATGGAGAATCTCTACAAGGAACAAAATCAGCAATCAGCGATTATGAAAGTACAGTAGGGAAATCAAGACCAGGAAACTTTGAAAATAAACACCAACAAGCTGGAGATCCAGATAAAGCTGGAGAAGTGATTGTTAAAGTTGTTAATAGTGATGAAATGCCAGAAATCTTGACATTAGGAAAAGCTGCGGTGACAGCAGTCAAGTCAACACTAGAAGCTAAAATTGCTGAATTAGATAAATGGGCAGAAGTGTCAGCTTCATGTGATTTTGATGAATAAAAAATGTTCTATACGAACATTTTTTATTTTACAGACGGTATAATAATGTTTTGAGTTTATTTTCATTTTCTTTAAGATAACAACAATAAAATGTTGCATGAGCTTCTTGATCGCTAATTGGAACAATGATTCTATTTTCTCGTTTACCTTCAAGATTCATCATAAAATCTGAAGTGAAAGAGGCTAAAGATGATAATTCTACCAAATCATAAAAAATAGAACGATCTTCTTGGATAAGGAATTTTGTATGAGGCATCATTTTTTTATGCATGTGGTGCCAAAATCCAATGTTGGACATAAGTAACATTCTTTCGCCATCCATTTCTTTTAAAGATAAAGATTGTCTATCTTTGAACTTATGATCTGTAGGTAAAGAAAAATAAAGCTGCTCTTCCATAAATTCAATACTTTCAATATTATCATCTTCAATTTCATAAGGCATGATAATAATTGAGTACGTATGATCATAAAGTCCTTTTACTAGCTCATCTATATCTTTAATTTCACTAAGAATTGTTTTTTCAAGATATATTTGTGCAACTTTTTGTCCAATGTAAATATTTGGGGCAGGCGCACAAGAACCGATAGAAAAGGTGTTTTTGCTTCTATCATAATTCTTTAATTTCTTTTTCATTTCATCTGTTTTCGTTACAATTTCTTTTGCTAAATCAACAGCCATTAAACCATTATCATTTAATGAGATTTTGTTTTTTGTTCTGATAAATAAAGAAACTTCTAAATCTTCTTCCAGTTTTTGCATTGAACGTGTTAAAACCGGTTGAGAAATATGTAATTCATTCGCTGCTTTGGATAATGTTTTATACTGATCCAAAGCAATAATATGTTTTAATTGTTCTAATTCCATATGGTTATCACCCTTTCACTATTCTATTTCATTATAGCAGATTTCAGTATTCGTATTGTATATTATTTTGATTTCTCCTAAAATATAGAATGAAAAAAGAGAAGGAGAAAATGAATAATGAAAAAAACATTATATTTAATGAGACATGGACAAACATTATTTAATTTACAACATAAAATACAGGGATGGTGTGATGCACCATTAACACCACTTGGAATTAAACAAGCACAAATCGCGAGTCAGTATTTTAAAGATAATCAAATTGTTTTTGATCATGCATATAGTTCTACTTCTGAAAGAGCTTGTGATACGTTAGAAATCGTCACAGATTCTCAAATGCCTTATACAAGATTAAAAGGATTAAAAGAATGGAATTTTGGTGCATTTGAAGGAAAAGATGAATGCTTAAATCCTAAACTACCATATGGGGATTTCTTTAAACAATATGGTGGTGAAGGAGAAATGGAATTAAGAGAAAGAGTAGCGAAGACATTAACTGAAGTGATGGAAAAAGATGATCATCAAGTTGTTTTAGCAGTTTCTCATGGAGCAGCCTGTGCACAGTTCTATAGAGAGTATGAACCTGTCTCTTATACACATCTGACG
>CAMFRJ010000211.1 GCA_945981915.1 uncultured Erysipelotrichaceae bacterium | reverse complement strand
TTATATTAATGTTAATAAAACGATAGAAATATTAAATTATCTTAAACAACAAGTCGATGCTCAATATCAAATTTTTTATGATATTTATACAGAAGCAGAGAAACGAGAAGATACAACAAAAAGGGATACCGGATTATTCTTTTTTAGAGGAAAAACTAATGCTTCTTTTGCGATTGTCAATGCAGGAGGAGGTTTCATGTATGTTGGCGCGATGCATGATAGTTTTCCTCAAGCATTAGAAATCTCAAAAAAAGGGTGTCATGCTTTTGCACTTATTTATCGTCCTAGTCATGCGATGGAGGATCTTGCTAAAGCTATTTCATTTGTGTTTGAACATCAAGATGAATTACAAGTCAATACATCATCTTATTCTTTGTGGGGTGGTTCTGCTGGGGCAAGAATGGCAGCTACATTAGGAAATTATGGTACAAAATACTTTGGACAAAAAGATTATCCTCTTCCAGCAACGATTGTTATGCAATATACAGGATTATCCCAAGTCACCGGCAATGAACCTCCGACTTATTGTTGTGTAGGAACTCATGATTATATTTCTCCATATTCAATTATGAAAAATAGAGTAGACAAGATTAAGAAAAATGGAACGGATGCTTATATTGATATTTTTAAAGGATTACCTCATGGTTTTGGTTTAGATCAAGGAACTTGTGGGGAAGATTGGCTTGATCATGCTATGAATTTTTGGTACAAACATATGGATTGATAAGGAAAAATGTGACTTACCATTTAATTAACGATATAATATAAGTCATACAAGTTTAACAGAAAAGATAAAAAATCATGGAAGAAAATAATAAATCATTTGTTTTTGTTCATGGATTAAGGAACATCAGACAACTGATTATCAGATTGTTGTTGAAAATGATCAATTGATAAAGTTAGTAACAGAATTTGGGGAGGCATCAATTACTTTACCAAAGTAGAGGAAGGGACAATTGTTGAATTTACAATCATTTCTCAAAAAGATGATACTGTTAAATTCTATCTCCATTTTGAATTGAATGATGATTCACATGCTAAACAGCTTTATGATGAAATGGTTGAAACATTAATAAGTCTTAAAGATGAAAAAACATTGAAAGTTTTATTATCATGTTCAGCTGGATTGACAACTGCAATGTTTGCTGATCAATTAAATTCAACAGCGCAGATGTTAGGAGCAGATTGTCAATTTGATGCTGTTTCATATTTAAGTATTTATGAAGAAGTGGAGAAATATGATGTCATTTTATTAGCACCTCAAATTGGTTATCTGTATAATCGCTTGAAAGAAAGTTTGCCTCAAAAGCTTGTTTTACAAATACCAACGGCTATTTTTGCTTCATATGATGCTTTAGCAGCGATTAGATTTGTTTTAGACGAAGTTGAAAAATTTAATAATGAAAAAAATAATGAAGAAGAACATTATTGTTGTCATTGTGCAAAATATGAAAAACGAATTTTATCTATTGTCTTTATGCAAAATAAAGCACAAACACGTATTTATTATCGTTTATATGATCAAGGAGAAATCATTGATCATAATTTGATTATTAAGCCATCAACAAATATTTATGATTTGTATGATATTGTGAATACTGTTATCTTAAAATATTCTTATATTGATGCCGTTGGTATTGCTATACCTGGTATCATTGATGACCAAATGGTCTTGAAATATCAAAGCTTTGATGAAAATCCAATTGATTTAAAAAATGATTTAGAAAAAAAATATCATATCGAAGTCTATATTAATAATAATACCAATGCAGCAGCTATAGGGTTTTCTTTAGAACATTCAGAATATCAAAATATAATTTTCCATTCACAACCATTTGGCTATGGTATCGGAGGTCAAGGAATTATTATCAATAGAGAAATTATCACTGGTAAAAATGGAATATCTGGAGAAATTAAATTTTTCTTAGAACGCATGCAACTCTCTGATGAATGTCATAAACTGGCATGGAGTGAACAGGGAGCAATTGAACTCGTCACAAAATCTCTTTTACCAGCTATTTGTTTATTAGGACCTGAAGCCGTGGCTGTTCGTTCACCTTTAACACCAGATATGAATGAAATCAAAAATAAATTGAATTCTTTTGTACCTAAAGAATTTTTACCAGAGTTTTATTATATCAAAGAAGCAAGCTCTTATATGTTAGATGGCATAACTAAGCTTTGTGTTGATTATCTTGAAAAAGATAACGAAAACTCTTATTAAAAGAGAATCGTTATATTGAAATTGAGTTATCAAATTATTCAAAAGAGGTTTGTTTTCCTCTTTTTTTTGTACAAAATGTTAATTTCAGTGTAATAACATAGTATCATATAATTGATAATGAGTTAAAAAAGGAGAATTGAATTCATGAAATTTAAAGATAAAGTTGTTGTTGTTACAGGAGGCGCAAGTGGTATAGGGAAATGTATCGTTGAAAAGTTTAAAAAAGAGGGGGCACATGTCTGTGTCATCGATATAAAAGATAACGATTATTTTGTAGGTGATGTGGGTAATGAACAAACTTTGATTGCTTTTGCCAACAAAGTCATTGATGATTATCGCTTTGTTGACTATATCATTAACAATGCAAAGCCTTTGTTCAAAGGTATTGATAATTGTAGTTATGAAGAATTTAACCAAGCTTTAAAAGTAGGAGTTACTGCCCCGTTTATGTTGGTTAAATTATTAAAAGATTATCTTCAAACAGGTGCCAGTATTGTCAATATCTCTTCATCAAGAGATAGAATGTCACAACCGCAAAGTGAAAGTTACACAGCAGCAAAGGGAGGCATTCATGCATTAACTCATGCTTTGGCTGTTTCTTTATCAGGAAAAGCAAGAGTGAATTCTATATCACCTGGATGGATTGATGTTGCTAATAAAGAATATAAAGGCTCTGATACATTTCAACATCCAGTACAAAGAGTTGGGAAACCTGAGGATATTGCAAGTATGGTTTTATTTTTATGTAGTGAAGAAGCGGGATTTATCACTGGTGAAAACATTTGTATTGATGGTGGGATGACACATTTAATGATTTATCATGATGATCAAGGATGGACTTATCAAGATGATAAGTCAGAATAGTTCATATAAAGTTAAATAACGATAATATGAAACAATGGCACGATATAATAAAAACTGGAGGATTCTCCAGTTTTGTTTTTAAAATGAACCTTGATTGAAATCTTCAGATTCTTCAGAATATTTAAATCTCATGACAGCTTTATTATTAACAACTGTTCCTG
>CAMFRJ010000210.1 GCA_945981915.1 uncultured Erysipelotrichaceae bacterium | reverse complement strand
TGATTATTGTGAAAGCATCCATTCGCTTAAAAGAATTGACATTACAGAATATTTTGATCATTATTACATATATTGCATTATTAATTCTTGGCATTATCAATTTTAAACATATTGTCAATTTTCTTTCATCAATGATTGATATCTTGATGCCTTTTATCATTGGTTTTATCTTAGCATTTGTCTTAAATATACCAATGAAATATTATTATAAAAAATCAAATATCAAAAACGAAAAAAAGAAAAAAACGATTGCCGCAATTCTTGCTTTTTTAACATTTCTTGCTGTCATTATTTTATTGATCATCGTAATTATTCCTCAAGTTGTTGAAAATATCAAACAACTTGTGACCAACATGCCAGATGTGATCAAACAGGCAAAGACGTGGCTTGACTTTATACTTAACGAATTCAATATCTCTTCTGATGTCATCAAACAGGCTGAAAATATGCAAAATGATGTTGGAAAGATCTTATTTGGTTATATCTCATCATGGGCTCCTAATATTGCTTCAGGTGTGACTTCAATAACCACAAGCATTGCTCATCTCTTCATGGGTGTCATTATTGCAGTATATATGCTTTTTTCAAAGGAAAAACTTTTATCACAAATCAATAAAGTTGGTCAGGCTTATTTGGATGATAAAAAATATCTACAAGTTAAAGAAATCTGCCATTTGATTGCTGAAACATTTGAAAACTTCTTCACAGGTCAAGTGACTGAATCTTTTATCATTGGTATATTGTGTTATATTGGATGCAAGATCTTAAATATTCCCTATGCATCAATTGCTGCTTTGATCATTGGTCTAACAAATATTATTCCATATTTTGGTCCTATTATAGGAGCTGTTATTTCATGTGTATTAATACTCTTTGTATCACCTATGAAAGCTATTATCTTTTTAGTATTTAGTACATGCTTACAACAGTTTGAATCCAATTTAATCTATCCTCATGTTGTTGGTAGTTCTGTCGGACTATCTGCTTTATGGGTATTATTTGCTGTAACAGCAGGAGGTGGATTATTTGGAATCACAGGAATGATCTTTGGACTACCAGTCTTTTCGGTCATCTATGAATTATTTAGACGTTCTACGAATCATCGTTTAAAAGAAAAAGAAATGGTCAAAACCATTTCTCAAAGTGACTAGATGTCACTTTTTTTATACTTAATGAATCCAATATAAAGTTTTCATGCATTTAACTCATTGATTAGAGCAATATCTATGAGACATCCTCAAATATTCATTTTTTTCTAATTGAATCTGAATTTGTGAAAGCCAATCCTTCTGTGAATCTTTGTTCCAGACACCATCAATGTATTTTTCTCGAATATGTCCACATATTTCATAGTTATTCATTTCAATAATTTTTAATATTTTTCCATATGTTTTAGGAAAATCCTGATAAGAGCCATAATGATAAATACAGGCTGCCTCAACTTCCGGAAAATCTTGATATTTTATCATTTGAGTATCCTCTTTTTTTTCTTTGACTGCTTCACAAACCTCTACAAGAATATTTTCATCTTTATAGCTAAGTTCAATGTAATGAGTAAAACAATACTCAGGTATATCACACTCACATTCCTGTTGTCCCATTTCCATACCTAAAGTCATCATCAATGGAAAAAGATCATCATATTGACCTATTTTTTTCCTTATTGTTGCACAAGTCACTGCAGGAATTGTTTGAATCAATACAGGTGTTATCACTGAAAGATAAGAATGGTTAAGATAATTATCTAAACATGCCAGTTTTTCCGTTAGTTGTGCAATTTCACTGTGTATATCATCCTTTTTTTCAATAAATAAAGATGAGGAGCATCTAATGATTGAATAATTTTAATGTCTTCTAAAGTCATTCCAATTTGTTTAAGAGCAGAGATTTGATGCAAGATAGCCATCTGATCCATCGTATAAAAACGATAACCATTATCTTTATCAATATGAGCAGGTAACAAGAGACCTAGTTCTTCATAATAACGTAATGTTTTGATGGTAATATGATTCATCATTGCAAACATTTCAATACGATATAATAGTGATGTTTCTATTTTTTGACAATAATGTTCTTCTTTTAATTTCATCCTTTTTTCTTCTACCATCAACCTATATGCTCTCCTAAAGGGAAGAGTCAAGAAAAAAGATGGTTTTATTCATCTTTTGCAGGATTAACATGTATCATAATATGTTTGACTTGCGAAAATTCATTTTCAATAGAATCATGAACATTTTGTGCGATACTATGAGCATGTAATAATGTATCATTTGCATCAACTTGTATATCAATATCGACATAGATCTTATTACCAAAAAGACGTGTTTGAAAACGATCAATTCCTAATACGTCTTGATGACACATGACATGATCATAAATTTTCTTTTGAGTATCTTCATCACAACTATGATCAATCATTTTATTGATTGCATCTTTAAAAACATCATAAGCAGCCTTAACTATGAAAATAAAGATAACAAAACTTGCTAGTGTATCCATCATTGGATAACCCATCAAAGATCCCAAAATACCAACCAATGCACCTATAGAAGACAATGAATCACTACGATGATGCCACGCATCCGCCTTTAAAGATGGTGAATCAAATATTAATGCATAATATCGTGTATACCAATACATAATTTCTTTGACGATAATAGAAACACAAGCGCCAACAAGAGCAAATGAATCAGGTAGAGGTAAATATTGAAAGCGACCTGATAAAAGGGACTCAAACACATCAATAGCAATAAATAACCCTGTGATAAACAGTATCATCGATAAAATGATAGCTGCGACACATTCTAATCGTTCATGGCCATAAGGATGTTCTTTATCTGATTCTTTACATGACAGCTGAATTCCAATAATCACAATACACGTTGTCAAAACATCAGAAGCTGAATGTATGGCATCACAGATCATAGCGTGACTATGACCAAAAACACCGGCACATAACTTAAAAATTGCAAGAACTGTATTCGCGATGATGGTGACATAGGAAATATGTTTTGCAGTTGCTTCAAAACATAATTTTTCATTATTCCATTTTTTTCGATAAAACGTATCCTCTCACTCCTAAAATAATATCTTTTTTTATATATATGCATGTCTTTTTGATTCATGCATTGATATATTCTTTGAAACAATGATACTTCTATGTTGATATCGCTTACTTTATTATGTATGATTAAAATATAATAGAAAATGACATATTTAGACATATATGTTAATGGGAGATAGATAGAATGAAAATAGTAACTGATACATCAACTTTATATTCACCAAAAGAAGGAC
>CAMFRJ010000209.1 GCA_945981915.1 uncultured Erysipelotrichaceae bacterium | reverse complement strand
ATTGATGAATATTTCATCTTTTGTAAAAATATTGTTTTTTATTTTGATATAAAAATTATTTGGATCAAAATAAAAATCATGAATATCATATTTGATATAATATGATGTTTTGTCAGTGATGATTTGAATAAAGGCATGTTTTTGTAGACCATTGATACAAATGCCAGGGATAAAGGATATACAATCATGTTGACTGGTATTTTTATAATACCAACCTTCAAAATAATTTTTATTTCTCTTGAGCTGTTTTTCTCCCTGAAATAATTCAGGATCTTTGATAAGGAGATGTTTGTTCATATATTCTATTATAAGCAATATCATCAATGAATATTCTTGAACTTTAAAAACTCGTATAAACAATTTATACAAAAGATGTTACAATAGAGTATATAGAGTAAAGAAGGAGTAAATATCATGTTAAAAGAATATAGATTTCAAAAAGTAGAGTTAGTACCTGATATTGAAGAATGCTTAGAAAATGCCAAATTAGAGCTTTCTAAAAAACAAATGTTGTTGAAGGATAAAAAGATCCCTGTTGTTGTTTTGTTTGAAGGATGGGGTGCTTCAGGAATTGGAACAACACTTGGAAAAGTGATCCAAAATATGGATCCGAGATTTTATAATGTTGTCAAGATGGGAAAAATAAGTGAAAATGATGCACGTAAACCTTTCTTATATCGTCATTTTTATGAAATACCAGAAAATGGGAAGGTTACTTTTTATGATCATGGTTGGATGGATGAAGTGACTGGTCAATATTTACGTCAAGAGATTAGTAAAAAAGAATATAAAGAAAAAATAGAAAGTATTCAGAAATTTGAAAGAACACTGGTTGATAATGGATATATTGTGATCAAATTTTTCTTTCATTTATCTAAAAAAGACCAGGACAAACGTATTAAAAAGCTATTAGATCATAAGAATACTGCTTGGCGTGTCAGTGATAACGATACGTGGCAAAATAAACATTATGATAAATGTATCAATATTTATGAAAAATACATTTCTCAGACAAATCCAGCTTATGCTCCTTGGTATATCATTGATGCCACAAATAAAAAGATTGCTCAATTACAAGTATTAGAAACACTCTTAGCATATCTTGATATACGTATTCGTAAAGGAAAAGAAGATGCACCACTTGTTAAAAATATCTTCCATTTAAATGAATCTATTGATCTCAATAAAGTTGATTTAACAGTGACAATTAATGAAGAAGATTACCGAAGTGAATTGAAAAAATGTCGTAAGCGATTAAAAGAACTTCATAATATTCTCTATCGCAAGAAAATACCAGTCATCATTGCTTACGAAGGATGGGATGCTGCAGGAAAAGGTGGCAATATTAAACGTGTGACTTCTGGCTTGGATCCACGAGGCTTTACTGTTTATCCAATTGCGGCTCCTGATAAAGGAGAATTGAATAGACACTATTTATGGCGTTTCTATAAACGTTTACCAAAGGATGGTCATATTGCAATCTTTGATAGAACATGGTATGGACGTGTCATGGTTGAAAGGCTAGAAGGGTTGTGCAGTGAAAATGATTGGCAACGTGCCTATAATGAAATGAACGAATTTGAATATGAATTGCATCAATGGGGTGCCATTATTATTAAATTCTGGGTACATATTGATAATCAGACGCAGCTTGAACGATTTACAGAAAGACAAAATACACCTGAAAAACAATGGAAGATCACAGATGAAGATTGGCGTAATCGTGAAAAATGGAATCAATACGAAGAAGCAATTCGTGAAATGATAGAAAAAACAAACACTGACTTTGCACCTTGGTATATCTTAGAATCTGTTGATAAGAAATACGCACGTATCAAAGCTATGAAGATCTTAATTAATGAAATTGAAAAAAGAATTGCTAAATAAAAAGAACTCGAATGAGTTCTTTTGCTTTATTAATAAATTCCTTGAGCAATCATAGCTTCAACAACTTTTTCAAATCCAGCAATATTTGCACCTTTGATTAAGTCATATCCTAAACCATATTTTTCAGCAGCAGCTACTGATGCATCATGAATATTGATCATAATTTGATGTAATTTTTCATCAACTTCTTCTCTTGTCCAATTATATCTCATTGAGTTTTGAGACATTTCTAAAGCACTTGTTGCAACACCACCAGCGTTAGCAGCTTTAGCAGGTCCTAAGATACCGCCATTTTCTGTAAAGTAAGCAACACCTTCAGGAGTAGTTGGCATATTGGCACCTTCAATGATATATTTACATCCATTAGCAATCAATTGTTTTGCTTCTTCTTCACCGATTTCATTTTGAGTTGCACATGGGAAAGCCATATCTACTTTTAATCCCCATGGTTTTTCACCTGGATGGAATTCACAACCAAATTTATCTGCATAATCTTTTAATTTAACATCATTTGATCCACGAATCTTTAATAAGAAATCAATCTTTTCATCAGTTGTGATTCCTTCTGGATCATAAACGTAACCATCTCTACCAGAAATAGAAACAACTTTAGCACCATATTCTTTTGCTTTGATACATACACCCCAAGCAACATTTCCATAACCAGAACATGCAATTGTTTTTCCTTCATAAGTATCGTTAAAATGTTTTAAAACTTCATTTCCATAATAAACTGCACCGAATCCAGTTGCTTCAGGTCTAATCAATGATCCACCATAAGACATACCTTTTCCAGTTAAGACACCATTTTCATAAGCATCTTTAATTCTCTTGTATTGACCAAATAAGTATCCGATTTCTCTACCACCAACACCGATGTCTCCAGCAGGTACGTCAACATTTGGTCCAATATGACGATATAATTCAGTCATAAATGATTGACAGAATCTCATAACTTCAGCATCTGATTTTCCTTGTGGGTCAAAATCAGAACCACCTTTACCACCACCGATAGGTAATGTTGTTAATGAGTTTTTAAAGATTTGTTCGAAACCTAAGAATTTGATAATACCTAAGTTTACTGATGGATGGAATCTTAAACCACCTTTATAAGGCCCAATAGCACTTGAGAATTGTACACGATAACCTCTATTAACTTGAACTTTACCGTTATCATCCATCCAAGGAACCTTAAACATCATTGTTCTTTCAGGCTCAGTTAATCTTTCTAAGATAGCCATATCTTCATATTCAGGATGAGCAGCGATTACTGGTTCTAAACTTTCTAATACTTCTTCTACAGCCTGGATAAATTCAGGTTGATCAGGATTTTTTGCTTTTAAATTTTCTAATACTCTTTCAATATATTCCATGATTATTGTCCTCCTGTGTCTCATCATACAACTTTAATAATAATAAATAAA
>CAMFRJ010000208.1 GCA_945981915.1 uncultured Erysipelotrichaceae bacterium | reverse complement strand
TACTGAATTCTTGTATCCATTTCAAGCCAAACTAAAAGCCATCAATCGATGGCTTAAGTATACAATTTAATAATCTAATAAATATTCTTCCAACGAATCTGCCAACTTTGTAATTTTATGTTGTGCAGAGGCTCCATATACTTTACCATCTTTATCTTGGAATACAATAATTCCATCATCACCTGATATTTCTACAGCATAGAATGATAAAGGTAAAGCAGGAATCTCTTCTCTAGCTAAAATTGTTTGCTCTACAACACTCAGTCTTTTATGCCTTACCACACCTAAGAATTCATGGCCATCTGCACTTGCACAGCCAAACTCTTTTGTATAAGAAATAAACTCCTTTGAGAAAGACAATCCTAATTCTTCTTCAGCCTCAATAATTTCTTTTTCTGCTGCTCCTTTTGGCATAGAAACAAAGTCTTCATCTTGCTTTAATTGTTTTACAAATGACATATATTCACTTCCTTTATCCTAACATAGTAGCCATTGTCATCCAAAATTGTTGACGTTGTTTCTTAAACGCTTTTTTATCAATTTCACTAATTTCCTTAAATCCATGAAGAAACTTACTATCGTGTTCTTCTCGTGTTAACACCGCTAAAGTTGCATCATTCTTCTGACCAATGTGATGTAATTCATATTTATGCCCATTTTTATCTAAAGGACTATACCCTTCGGCCATTCGTTCCAAATTAGTATGCCCCATTTCATCGACAAGATTAAGGTCAATATTTTCTTTTATTAGCGCCGTTTTACCATTCACCATCTTTGCCTTTAAATCTGCAGATTTAAGTGCATTATATTCATCCATATTATGAATCTGTTTAATAACATTATTTGGATATTTAGATTCCTTTTGAATCATTGCCGCTTCATTCATTGATAAACCATTAAGTGTCATTCCTTTTAAAGCAATTGCTTCAGATGCTCCACCTTGAACAACACCTGTAATAGCTCCCATTTTAAAACCTTCACTACCAGATACAGCTGCCGTTTTTAAAGATCTTTTAACATCTCCGGTTTGTATACCAGTGACAATGCCTGTTGCCGTTGCACCAATTGCACCACCAGATAAAGCCATCACAGTTCCTGTTTTAGCAGAGGCTGCAAATATCATACTTATTGCCGGTGCCCCTGTACCTGCAGTTGCTGCAGAAACTGTAACACAAACTAGTATTACACCTGTTCCAACCGCAACATTCTTCGCAACTTTTTCAAACGTTTCATCATAAGATTCAAATGGTTGAACAATAGTTTCCCCTGTATCACTTAATGTAAATACATACTTTTGATCCTTATAAACACTCTCAATATCTTTTAAAGAATATCCAAAAAACACATTTGATTTTGAATTATACTCTAATTCATCTAAATATTCTTGTGATATATAAGCCGTATCAACATTATCTACATAATAACCATCCGGAATGCTTTTGACAACATTTGAATACACATCATCTCTTACATATCTCAACAAATCTTCATCATTCAACGAATCAAAATTAGGTTCGTATTTGTATGTTGTTATTTCTTTTTTCTCTTCTGTGGTTTTCTTATCTACATTTTCAGAATTAGTATTTGTATTACATCCAGTAACGCAAAACAAACTAAATGACATTAGACACAAGAAGATATTTTTAATTATTCTTTTCATTAGTTTAATTCCTCAAGATCAGTATCTTTTAATGTTCCGTTCTTTTTCAGTGTGTGCCCCAAATGAATCTGTTCATTCAGTTCATCAACCGAAATGCCATATTTCGATAATGCTTTATAATACTTATTATTTCCAACATAAATAGTTTTAGTAACTGGGTCAGCATCTGAATATTGATTTTTTACAGTAAATGTATAAATGCCTTCTGCCTTGTATTCTTCATTGTCTTTAGCTGGACGATTAAATCGAACATCCTCAGTCAAGTATCCATCTTTATCAACCTTAACAATAGATTTTTGAACATCGATGGTTAAATATCTAGATTTTGCCATATCCAGTTTAAAACCTTCATTCGCTATAGATTTCTCAGACAATTCACTTCCTGTAGAAAGATCAAACGGATATACCATGCAATTTCCATTGCGAATTTTAAAAGGGAAAGTTATTTTATAATTTGTGTAACTATGACCTACTGTTCTATCTTTTTCAATCTCATAATCTAAAGTTAGTTCATAATCTCCTTCTTCAAAAAGTTGAACTTTTGTATCTGCAGACACTAAAGCATTTGCCTTTAAAAAATCAGTGTATACAATAGGTTCATATTTATTCCCTTCAAAATCTGTTTGTTGAATAATCAACGTACCATGATTAAAATTAGTTTTACCAACCTGAAAATGCTTATCATAACCATTTTTATCCTCTGATATTTTTAACATCGGATCCCCATTTAATTTGTTAATATCTTGTTTTAAAGTGAACCATAATGTAATTTTATCCCCTACATTTTTTAAGAACACATTATCTTCTGTCGTTGCTTCTCTTGTAAATCCATTTATAGTAAATGTTCCCAAAGTCCATCCAAAATGTGGATCGTCCTGATCTAATTCATTACTTTGAGAATAACCGTTATCTTTTCCTGTATTTACTACAGATCCAAGCTCTTTTCTAGGTGTCGTTAACACATTCTCTGTGCCACTATTTTTATTACTGATATAAAACGAATATACTTCCATACATTTTTTTGTCTTTGTTTTTGTTGTATCAACAAATAAAACCTTACTATCTTTTCCTTCTTTTCCTAGTGTATACGCAATAACGACTCTATAATAACAACCATTATCCAATTCAATATCTGTTGTCGTATACAACTTTTTATTTGATTTTTTTTTGTTAAAAAAATCTGTAACAACTTTACGTGTGGTCCACGTATTGTTGTCAGGAGAAGATTGTACAATTGCTACACCTTTATTCATTTTTCCATCTAATGAGATATCATCCACTTTTTTAGAAGAATCATTTACTAAATGCCATTTTTTATCAGTAGCTTTCATCTTTTTTGAAGAAGCTTCATAACAGAAACTAACCATTCCATCATTAACTAGAAATTCTGATTTATTTGCAGAATCAAACTGATTTAAATCACCTTTCAATAACATTTCACCCATTGTTTTGTTTTCATTTACTTTATTCGCCTTTTTGCCAGATAAGCTATAAGTAGATTTTCCTTTAAATTCCATCACAACAGGTTCTACATCAACATTTAATTTCTCCGCTTTTACACACAAAAAACTAGATTGTGCAGCCAACCCTACACAAAGAATCATAGATATTATTTTTCTTTTCATAAACGCCCTCATATCTGTCTCTTATACA
>CAMFRJ010000207.1 GCA_945981915.1 uncultured Erysipelotrichaceae bacterium | reverse complement strand
ACTTGATATTATTTTAACATATTTTCATGAAGAATAAAGGACCAATTTGTTCATTTAAAAAAGCAAACCTTTACAGATTTGCTTATGAGAAATGATATAATCATATCAATATTTTAAGGTAGTGGTTTACCACTAGCTAAATATAAATCATACCATTGTTGTCTTGTTAGATGAACATCGATTGCCTGTACGCTTTCTTCTAAATGTTGTAAAGATGTAGTACCTAAAATAGGTTGAATCATAGCAGGATGCCTCAGTAGCCAGGCAATTGCAATTGTTGCTTTTGTGACATGATATTCTTTTGCAAGTGCAGCTAAAACCTCATTCAATTTTTTATAATCAGGATGATCAATAAATGATCCTTCTGCCCAAGAAGCTTGCACGACGCTCCAAGCCTGAATTGTTATATCATTTAATCGACAAAAATCTAAAACACCACCATCTTTGTCTTGTGCCCATACTTCTTTCATATTCATGTTCATTCCTGAATCAATCATCACGGAGTGGACAATGGATAACTGTAATTGATTAATGATGATTGGATAAGGACAGTACTTTTGTAATAACTGTATTTGATATGGTGTATGATTTGAAACACCAAAATATCTGACTTTATGATTTTCATACAATTCTTGAAAAGCTGCTGCTACTTCTCTTGGATCTCCCAAAGCATCAGGACGATGTAAAAGTAGTATATCAACATAATCTACGTTTAATCTTTTTAAAGATTCATTAACACAATTGATGATGTATTCTTTAGAAAAATCATATCTTTTCCCTGGAACAATACCACATTTTGTCTGAATAATCATTTTTTCTCTATACTCAGGATGTCTTTTTAAAACTTCTCCAAATAATTCTTCTGATTTTCCACCACCATAGATATCAGCATGATCAAAAAAATTTATACCTAAATCTAATGCTTTTTTAACTAACATTTCAACTTCATCAACACTTTTATCCGCAATTCTCATGCAGCCTAAGGCTATTCTTGACACATTTAAATCCGTTTTGGGTAATTGAATATATTCCATAATCTTATTCCTTTCTTCATTATCTTTTCATCATTGTATCACATTTATGATTTGAAATAGAGATTTGTTAATAACATTAACAAATTTTTAATAAAAAATAGTGATAATTTGCTAACGACATTCAAAAAGCATAGAAAAGACTTTTTTATTGTTCAAGAAAAGATTATGATGCAAATGTCTTTTGAAGGAGGATATAAAAATGAAATTAGAACAAATTAATGAAAAAGCAAGAAAATCATATAACAAATATTTTAAAAATGCATATGATCAAAAAATGAGTCAAGGAACTAGAAAAGAAATGACATATGTAGAAATGATGGAAATGATTCATCGAGATATCGAAAAAGAAGAAGCCAAATTAAAAGAATTAAATATGATCAAACATGTTTTAGAACATGATGCTAAACAAGCTGGTTCTTTCTATTTTGGAAAAGACAAAGAAGTAAGACCTGTTCATCATGATACAGTTGATGAAATGCGTTCTCAATTAAATGAAAATATGGCAAGTCAACTTGCTCATATGAATGATTTAAAACAAGAAACAATGTGTAAATAGAATTGTAAAAGTTAAAAAAGCTGGTTCAAACCAGCTTTTATTTGAGATCTTCGAGAATTGATCATTATCTTACATTATAAACTGATAATTTAAAGTATTTGAAAGGCCAACATCTTTTGTTGGCCTATTTGTGCTTAAATCAACTTATGCACTCTTGAATATTTATCAATAATCATTGTGCAGAAAGAAACTTACAAAAAATTAAATTTACTTACACACTTTTATTGACAAACCCTACTAATTTGTTACTAGTTTTGTTCATTTTAATACATTTAATCGCTCAAAACCATTGATTTTACGTTGTTTATACCCATTAATATATTTGTATTATGAAAAAATAACTGATTAGTCAGTTATTTTTCGACATATATCAAAGGCAGTTTGAATAGATATATTATTTTTTATAGCCAACTCCTTGACATCTTCATATTCAGGATAAATATATACTTGATCTTGATGATAAACTTTTTTTGCATGAACTAAACCTAACGGTGTCGAAAGTTCAATTATTTCTCTTTCTAAGACGGTTCTTTGTTCTAAGCGATATCTTAATCCAATTGTTGTCGTTTGTTTAAAAAGAATGTCTTTCATTTCCTCTAATTTCCCTTCATGACAAACAATTGTCAATCGATATGCTGGTCGATTTTTTTTCATATAGATTGGTGTAAAGAAAGCATCTAAAGCACCATTATTTAATAATTGTTCCATTGTAAATCCTAAAACTTCTCCTGAACAATCATCAATATTGGTTTCAATCACAACAACTTCTTCACCTTGCGATTCTATTGTTCCCATAGAAACTTTTAAAACATTAGGAATCTTTAAATCTTTAGTTCCACATCCCCAACCTATTTTTGTGACATTCATAACTGGCATTGTTCCAAATGATTCAGCAAGTTCAGCAATAATAGCGGCCCCTGTAGGTGTAACCAATTCTGTGTCTATATCTATTTGTCTTGATTTAACTTGGCTAGCTGCAAAAATTTCACTTGTTGCAGGTACAGGAACACTGATTGTTCCATGAGCACATTCGATAAAGCCATATCCATCATTAACAACACTACTCATAATTTTGTCAGGATTAATCTTTGTAATAAGTATCGCAGTTCCAATAATATCAACAATTGAATCAATAGCACCGACCTCATGAAAATGGACATTTTCTAATGTTTCATTATGAACTTTACTTTCTGCTAATGCCACTCTTAAAAAGATTTTCTTCGCTAATTCTTTTGCTTTTTCATCAATCTTAGATTCATCTATGATATGATTGACATCAAATAGATTTCTATGGTCATGATGCCCATGAGAATGTTCATGGCGATGATCATGATGATGTTCATGGCGATGATCATGATGATGTTCATGATCTAAATGCACATCAACATAAGTTCCGGTAATTCCATTTTTCTTTGTTTTTGATACATGAAGATGATAACCATCAATATGAAGTTTATTTAATTCATTTTGTAAATAATCTGGTTCATCAATCAATTCCATTAATGCACCCAACGTCATATTTCCACTAATTCCACTACTACAATCAAAATATAAGACGCGCATTATCTTTTCCCTCCTAAACAATTAATAGAATGTGCCATATACCCAGCACCAAATCCATTATCAATATTGACAACACTCACACCACTTGCACAACTATTCAACATAGATAGTAATGCTGATAAACCTTGGAAATTTGCTCCATAGCCTACTGATGTCGGTACTGCA
>CAMFRJ010000206.1 GCA_945981915.1 uncultured Erysipelotrichaceae bacterium | reverse complement strand
ACACACTGCATATCGTCGGCAGCGTCAGATGTGTATAAGAGACAGATACTTTTCTATACCATTAGCGTTAATAATTTCTTGAATATGAGCAATTGTTCGATAAATAGAAAGTGAATGATAACGATCATATGTTCCCAACCAAATAATATTGATATCATCTTTATGAATTGTTGGATAATCATTAGCTACAATTTCTACTTTTCCATTGATTTGATGAAGCTCACCATCTTCACTTCTGGTAAAGGTATGAATTGCACGCGCTTCATCATATTTTAAAACACCTTGAATGCCATCTATCGTGACATCAGAAAAATTAGATCCTTTGCTTTTTAAAACATTTAAGACTTCTCCTTCATTGGAATACAATGTCACATTAACACTTTCATGACTAGAGGCAGGAATTGTGATATTTTCACAATAAATGAGATATCCATGCATACGAATCGCTCCATCAATTGCCTGATCTTGACTAGCACCATATTTATTCACTATGAATCCTTTAGCAGCAAGTGCCGAAGGATAAGATGTTTTTCCATTCCCTAACGTTAAAGAATCACCAATACAATTCACTGTCACTTTTTTGACTTCTTTTTTTGTTTCATTTTTCTTTTCTACTGTTTTTGTTGTATCTTTTTGCAAAGAAGGAATACTATGTTTATCATAGATATACAATCCTCCAAGTGCAATGACTAGTAATAAAACAAGACAATAATATCCATATTTCTTTATCATAATTAATAATAATAGTATTTATGCCCACTGGCATCATCTTCAGTCTTTGTAAGAATACTACCTAATACATTGACATTGTTTCTTTGTAAAAGACTCACACATCCCGCTGCATCTTTTCTCTTGGTATCTTGTGATGAACAAACAAAGATTGTTCCATCAGTGGCATTTCCAACAGGGATGGCATCAGAAATAGTTCCTACTGGTGCACAGTCAATGATAATGAAATCATATTGATTTTTTAAAGTTTCAATAAAGTCTTTAAATAATGCTGATCCAAGTATCTCACTAGGATTAGGTACAGAAACACCTGCTGTCATTACAGATAATTGTCCAATAAATGATTCGTGATTTAATGTTTGTATATGTTCTTTATCTATTTTTCTTGTTTTTTGGAAATCCATTAAAGCATTTGTTAGTCCAGATTTGTTAGAAAGTCTCATATATTTATGTAATGTTTGTTTTCTTAAATCTGCGTCAATCAACAAGACTTTTTCGTATTTAGCAGCAAAGATAAAAGCCAAGTTCATCGCTGTTGTTGTTTTGGCTTCTCCAGCTTGAGTTGAGGTAATTGCGATAGCTTTTAATTCTTTATCCATTGTTGAATATTCAATATTGGTTCTAATATGTCTATAGACTTCTACATAATCAAACTGTGTGTTCATTCTTCCTTTTTGAAGAATATTGATCGCTGTATTTTTTTGTTTTCTTTTCTTTGTTTTTTTCATGTTTTACCTCCCAAACATCTTTTTGAACAGTGATTTCTTTTGTTTTTCAATATGAACAACATCTTGTCCATGGATAATATATTGTGGATTGTCACATAATAATGTTTTGACTGTTTCATAATCGTATTTTTTTGATAATTCATGCGCCACATCTTTTAAATTAGGGACACGGTGCCCTTGGACACGATGCGTATCACTGGCAATGATATGGACCATTCCATTATCTATTAATGTATACGCATTATTTTGACAAGTCTTGCCATGAAGACCAAGAAGACTTGTTGCATTCACTTGAATAAGATAACCACTTTCTATCCAATCAGCAATTCTTTCTATATCTATTTGTCCTTTAAAATATCTTTCTGCATGAGCGATGATAGGAACATATCCTCTAATAGCGATTTCATAAAGACGATCTTCAACTTCCATCTCATCATCACTTAATTCTTTTCTGACATCAAATTCACATAAAAGATATTTTGTCTCATTAATGGAAATGAAGATATGGTCTTCCAATGCCTCAATAGTTTCTTCATTTAAGAACAGTTCACAACCGGCATAAACAGCGATGTTAAATTCATGAGCAATTGTTTTTAGCTCATTGATTCTTTCTTTTAATAAAACAATATGCTTTTCATCTTGTCTTCCTGGAATCACATGAGGTGTTGCCACAATAGCTGTCATATTTTGTTGTTTGGCCTTTTCTAAAGCATTGATTGCATCTGCTTTTGTTTCTATTCCATCATCTACATCCCATGCATAATGTCCATGGATATCGATATAATGCATATATTAGTCCTCCAAATAAGGAACTGAACCAAGCATTGGTATTCCTAAATACTTTTCTGCTTCTTCTTTATTGTGAATTCTTGTATCTAACATAAATCTTAAAAAAACATAACCAAGTGATATAACTAAGCCTAGCATAGCTCCAATAGCAATATTTTTAGTGAGAGATGGTGATACAGGTGATTCATTTAATTCTGCAGCATCAACAATAATGATATTTGTGACATTTAAATTATCTTTGACTTCTTTTCTAAAAACTTCTACTGTTTTTTCAGCTAATTCTTTAGAAAGCTCTGGATCTGTTGTTGTAGCAGTAATAGAAATGATTTGTGTATCTCTACTATTTGTGACACTCAAAGCACTACTCACTTCTTTTTTATCTACTCCTAATTCATCAGCTATCATCGATTGAATATTATTTCCTTTGATCATTTCAATATAGTTATTGACCATCATGTTATTAGCTGAGATATCTGATTGATTTAATGTTCCTTCTGTAACTGAAGGTTTTGAATAAATTCTTGTGGTTGAAGCATATTTTTTATCAACCATAAACACTGTGCAAACACCTACAAGAAGTGCTCCTATAAGTGTCACTAAGATAATCATTTTGATATGCTTCATGATTTGTTGAAATAATTCTTTTAAATCAATAACATCCTCTTCTATGATTTTTTCTTCTTTCATATTGTCCTCCTTAGCTGTTGATTGCTTCTTTTATCTTATTTGATATTTCACTGCGACTTGTTTCATTAGGAACAAGTGTATATAACTTACTATTTGGCATTGAATACAATCCATATGTCATCTTTCCATTTCCATAAAGATATTGTCTTTCAATACTAAATCCTTTCATACTATCAATTTGATTTCTAATCAATGTCAATAAATCATCTTTTGACATATTTGTATCAAAAGTTCCTTCAACTTTATTTAAGATTGTCTGATAATTCATTATTGTATCAGTAGAGATAATCTTATTAATGATTCCAATCAAAACTTCTTGTTGATTTTGAATACGATGATAATCCCCCTGTCTCTTATACACATCTGACGCTGCCGACGATATGCAGTGTGTA